>NZ_LGDB01000116.1:0-101785 GCF_001279655.1 Streptomyces sp. WM6372
ACCCCCGCCCCACCCGGCGCGGCCCCGGTCACTCCGCCCCGTAGACCGGGTGCGGGGGTTCGGATTCCGCGAGGAGTTTCGTGGCCGTCTCGCCCGCCTCCGTCGGCGTCCAGCGGGCTCCGCGGTCCGCCGTCGGGCCCGGTCGCCAGCCCTCCATCACCGTGATCCGGCCGCCCTCCGCCTCGAAGACCCGGCCCGTGACCCCCGCCGAGGCGTCCGAGCCCAGCCACACCACCAGCGGCGACACGTTCTCCGGGGCCATCGCGTCGAAGGCCCCCTCCCCCGGCTCCGCCATCGTCCCCGCGAACGTCCGCTCCGTCATCCGCGTCCGCGCCGCCGGGGCTATCGCGTTGACCTGGACCCCGTACCGGGCCATCTCCGCCGCCGCGACCAGGGTCATGCCGAGGATCCCGGCCTTCGCCGCGCTGTAGTTGCCCTGCCCGACGGAGCCCAGCAGGCCCGCCCCCGACGAGGTGTTGACCACCCGCGCCGCCACCGCCCGGCCCGCCTTCGCCTCCGCCCGCCAGTGCGCCGCCGCGTACTTCAGCGGCAGGAAGTGCCCCTTCAGGTGCACCCGCATCACCGCGTCCCAGTCCGCCTCCTCCAGGTTCACCAGCATCCGGTCCCGCAGGAACCCGGCGTTGTTGACCAGCGTGTCCAGCCGGCCGAACGCCGACAGTGCCGCCCCGACCAGCGAGGACGCGCCCTCCGGGGACGCGATGTCCTTGCCGTGCGCCACCGCCTGGCCGCCCAGCGCCCGGATCTCCGCGACCACCTGCCCGGCCGGGCTGTCCTCCCCCGGCTGCCCGTCCAGTCCCACCCCGAGGTCGTTGACGACGACCTTGGCCCCCTCGGCCGCGAAGGCCAGCGCGTGGGCCCTGCCCAGCCCCCGCCCCGCGCCCGTCACGATGACCACTCGACCCTCGGCAAGTCCCATCTCAGCTCTCCTTGTTGACCGTTGCCGCATCCAGAAACGCCGGGCGCTCCCCGCCCCCGTGCACGAGCAGGCTCGCCCCGCTGACATACCCCGCCCGGCCGGATGCCAGAAACACCGCCGCCGCCCCGACGTCCGAGGGCTCCGCCAGCCTGCCGAGCGGAACCGTCGCCCCGACGGCCGCGATCCCCGCCTCGTCCCCGTAGTGCAGGTGCGCCAGCTCGGTCCGCACCATGCCCAGGACCAGCGAGTTCACCCGTACCTCGGGCGCCCACTCCACCGCCATGGACCGGGCCAGGTTCTCCAGTCCCGCCTTCGCCGCCCCGTACGCCGCCGTCCCGGGCGATGGCCGGGTTCCGCTGACGCTGCCGATCATCACCACCGAGCCCCGCGTCTCGCGCAGCCGCGGGTACGCCGCCAGCGAGGCCGTCATCGGGGCGAGCAGGTTCAGCTCGACGACCCGCGCGTGCCGCTGCGCCTCGCCCTCCCCCAGCAGCCGGTACGGGGTCCCGCCCGCGTTGTTGACCAGGCAGTCGAGCCGCCCGTACCGGCGCTCGACCGCCCCGAAGAACTCCTCGACGGCGGCCGGATCGCGCAGGTCCAGCGCGGAGAACGAGGCCGTGCGGCCGGCCGCGGACACCGCCTCCCGCGGCGGGCGGCGGGCGCAGACGACGACCTCCGCGCCCGCTTCGAGGAACGACCGGGCGATTCCGGCGCCTACGCCGCGGGTTCCGCCGGTGACGGCGACGACCCTCCCGTCGAGCTCCATAGGCTGCTACCTTCCTCACCTAACAAATGTTTGGTGGAAAGGTAGCTGATCCTCTCATGGGTGTCTCCACCTCAAGCCCCGACCAGGGCGTCGCACTGGTCACGGTCGACTTCCCGCCCGTCAACGCCCTTCCCGTACAGGGCTGGTACGAGCTCGCCGACGCCCTGCGCGCCGCCGGCCGGGATCCCGGGACCCGGTGCGTCGTCCTGGCCGCCGAGGGCCGCGGCTTCAACGCCGGCGTCGACATCAAGGAGATGCAGCGCGACACCGGCCACGGCGCCCTCATCGGCGCCAACCGCGGCTGCTACGAGGCCTTCGCCGCCGTGTACGAGTGCGAGGTGCCCGTCGTCGCGGCCGTGCACGGGTTCTGCCTGGGCGGCGGCATCGGCCTCGCCGGCAACGCCGACGCGATCGTGGCCAGCGAGGACGCGACCTTCGGACTCCCCGAGCTCGACCGGGGCGCGCTCGGCGCCGCCACCCACCTGGCCCGCCTGGTCCCGCAGCACCTGATGCGCGCCCTCTACTACACCTCCCGCACCGCGACCGCCGCCGAACTCCACGCGCACGGCTCGGTGTGGAAGGTGGTCCCGCGCGCGGAACTGCGGGACGCGGCCCTGGAGCTGGCCGCCGAGATCGCGCGGAAGGACGGCTACCTGATCCGCCTGGCCAAGGCGGCCATCAACGGCATCGACCCCGTCGACGTACGGCGCAGTTACCGCTTCGAGCAGGGGTTCACCTTCGAGGCCAACCTCAGCGGGGTCGCCGACCGGGTCCGCGACGCCTTCGGAGAGTCCGCGGCGGGAGCGACCGCGGGGAAGGAACGCTCATGACCGACAAGACGATGACCCCCGAAGAGGTGGTCGGGCAGCTGCGCAGCGGGATGACGCTGGGCATCGGCGGCTGGGGATCGCGGCGCAAGCCGATGGCCCTGGTGCGGGCACTGCTCCGGTCCGAGATCACCGATCTCACCGTGGTCTCGTACGGCGGCCCCGACGTCGGCGTGCTCGCGGCCGCCGGCCGGATCCGCCGGCTCGTCGCCCCCTTCGCCACGCTCGACTCGATCCCGCTGGAGCCGCATTTCCGGGCCGCCCGCGAGAGCGGCGCCTTCACCCTCACCGAGTACGACGAGGCCATGTTCATGTGGGGCCTGCACGCCGCCGCCAACCGGCTGCCCTTCCTCCCCGTCCGCGCCGGCCTCGGCTCCGACGTCATGCGGGTCAACCCCGAGCTGCGGACCGTCACCTCCCCCTACGCCGACGGCGAGGAGCTCGTCGCCGTCCCCGCCCTGCGCATGGACGCCGCCCTCGTCCACCTCAACCGCGCCGACCGCCTCGGCAACGCCCAGTACCTGGGCCCGGACCCGTACTTCGACGACCTGTTCTGCGAGGGCGCCGACGCCGCGTACGTCTCCTGCGAGCAGCTCGTGGAGACCGCCGAGCTCTCCAAGGCCGGGCCCCCGCAGTCCCTGCTGGTCAGCCGACACTCCGTCACGGGCGTCGTCGAGACCCCGAACGGCGCGCACTTCACCTCCTGCGCCCCCGACTACGGGCGCGACGAGGCCTTCCAGAAGCTGTACGCGGCCACCCCCTGGCCGGAGTTCTCCGCCCGCTTCCTCTCCGGCGGCAGCGAGCACGCCTACCAGTCGGCCGTCCGGGCCTGGCACGAGGAGCAGCGGTGAGCGCAGCGAGTACGGTGGGCACGGCGACGGACGTCTCCCGGGCGGAGTACTGCGTGATCGCCTGCGCCGAGGCCTGGCGCGACAACGGGGAGGTGCTCGCCAGCCCGATGGGCCTGATCCCCTCCTTCGGGGCCCGGCTGGCGAAGCGGACCTTCTCCCCCGACCTCCTGCTGACCGACGGCGAGGCCCTGCTCGTCGGTCTCGACGGGGAGACGGAGGGCTGGCTCCCGTACCGGCGCCACCTCACGATGGTCACCGGCGGGCGGCGGCACGTGATGATGGGCGCCAGTCAGATCGACCGGTTCGGCAACCAGAACATCTCCTGCATCGGCGACTGGTCCCGGCCCGCCCGCCAGCTCCTCGGGGTGCGCGGCGCTCCCGTCAACACGCTGAACAATCCGGTGAGTTACTGGATCCCGAGGCATTCGCCGCGGGTGTTCGTCGAGCGCGTCGACATGGTGAGCGGGGTGGGCTACGACCGGGCCGAGGCGGCCGGGGTGACCCGCTTCCACCGGCTCCCCCGGGTGGTCAGCGATCTCGCCGTCTTCGATTTCGCCGGTCCGGACCACTCGATGCGCCTGGCCTCCGTGCACCCGGGCGTCTCCGTCGAACAGGTCCGGGCGGCCACCGGGTTCGAGCCGGCGGTCACGGGCGAGGTCCCGTGCACGCGGGAGCCGACCGCCGAGGAGCTGCGGCTGATCCGCGAGGTGATCGACCCGAAGGGGCTGCGCGACCGGGAAGTGCGGGCCTGAGGGGATGGCGACGCCGATGGCGATACGGACGGCATTCACCGAGCTGGTCGGGGTCGAGCATCCGATCGTCCAGACGGGCATGGGCTGGGTGGCCGGACCGCGGCTGGTCTCGGCCGCAGCCAACGCCGGCGCGCTCGGCATCCTGGCCTCGGCGACGATGACCGTGGACGAGCTGCGCGCGGCGGTCCGCGAGGTCCGCTCCCGTACGGACGCCCCGTTCGGGGTGAACCTGCGCGCGGACGCGGGGGACGCCGCCGAGCGGGTCCGGCTGATCATCGACGAGGGCGTACGGGTGGCCTCGTTCGCGCTCGCCCCGTCGAAGGAACTGATCGCCCGGCTCAAGGACGCGGGCGTGGTGGTGATCCCCTCGATCGGGGCCCGCCGGCACGCCGAGAAGGTCGCGGCCTGGGGGGCCGACGCGGTGATCGTGCAGGGCGGCGAGGGCGGCGGGCACACCGGGGACGTGGCCACGACGGTGCTGCTGCCGCAGGTGGTCGACGCGGTCGACATCCCGGTGGTCGCGGCGGGCGGCTTCCACGACGGCCGCGGCCTGGTCGCCGCCCTCTCGTACGGGGCCGCGGGCATCGCCATGGGCACCCGCTTCCTGCTGACCTCGGACTCCACCGTCCCGGACGCGGTCAAGGCCCGGTACCTGGCGGCCGGGGTCAAGGACGTCACCGTCACGACGGCCGTGGACGGACTGCCGCACCGGATGCTCCGCACCGAGCTCGTCGCGTCCCTGGAGCGGGCCGGCCGTACGCGGGCGCTGGCCCGGGCGGTCCGGCACGCGGCCGCCTTCCGCAGGCTGTCGGGCCTGTCCTGGCCGCAGATGGTGCGCGACGGCCTCGCGATGAAACACGGCAAGGACCTGTCCTGGAGCCAGGTCCTGCTCGCCGCGAACACCCCCATGCTCCTCAAGGCGTCCATGGTCGAGGGCCGTACGGACCTCGGTGTCATGGCATCGGGCCAGGTAGCGGGGGTGATCGAGGACCTGCCGTCCTGTGCGGAGCTCGTCGCCCGCGTCATGGCCGAGGCACACGGTGTGCTCGCGCACCTGCGGTCGCTCGACACCCCGCCACCGCCGGGGTGACCTTGGCGCGGCGGCCCGCACGACAGCCGGACGGCAGCCGGACGGGCAGCCGGTCAGGTAGCCGGTCGGGCCCCGGGCAGCAGAACGCCGGGCAGCGCACCTCGCGCCGCCCGGCGTACCGGAATGCCTGTCAGAGCCTCAGGAGCTCGTACGTCCCGCCGCGGGACGCCCGCCACCGGAGCGACGGCGCGCGCCACCCTGGCCGCCGGCGCCCTGACCGCGGGCGCCGCCCTGGCCGCCCTGGCCGCGCGCACCGGTCTGGCCGCCACCGCCCTGACCCGCACCGGAGCGCGCCCGGCGCGGACGGCTCTCGCCCGCACCGGCCGGCGTACCGCCCTGCGCGGCGGAGGAGCCGCCGGTGCGACGGCGCGGGTTCGCGGAACGGCCGCTGCCGCCGCCCTGGCCACCGGAGCGCCGGCCCGCGGGAGCCGGCTGCTGCGGCACCTCCAGGACCACGGGGATGCCCGAGGGCTCCTTGGCGCCGGTGAGCCGGGACAGCTCCTCGTCGGAGGACTTGATCTGCGCGGTGCGCGGGGAGATCCCGGCGTCCGACATCAGGCGGGACATGTCCCGCTTCTGGTCGGGGAGCACCAGGGTGACCACGCTGCCGGACTCGCCGGCGCGCGCGGTACGGCCGCCGCGGTGCAGGTAGTCCTTGTGGTCGGTGGGCGGGTCGATGTTGACGACCAGGTCGAGGTCGTCGATGTGGATGCCGCGGGCGGCCACGTTGGTGGCGATCAGCGCGGTGACCTCGCCCGTCTTGAACCAGTCCAGGGTCCGGTTGCGCTGCGGCTGCGAGCGGCCGCCGTGCAGGCCGGAGGCGCGGACGCCGTCGGCCAGGAGCTTCTTGACCATGCGGTCGACACCGCGCTTGGTGTCCACGAACATGATCACCCGGCCGTCGCGAGCGGCTATGCGCGTCGCCACGGCCTTCTTGTCGGTCTCGTCCATGACGTACAGGACGTGGTGCTCCATCGTGCTGACCGCACCGGCGGACGGGTCGACGGAGAAGGCGACCGGGTCGTGCAGGAACATCTTGACGAGCTTGTCGATGTTCTTGTCGAGGGTCGCCGAGAACAGCATGGTCTGGCCCTCGGGCTGGACCTGCTTGAGCAGCGCGGTGACCTGCGGCATGAAGCCCATGTCGGTCATCTGGTCGGCCTCGTCGAGGACCGTGATCGCGACCTGGGAGAGGTCGGCGTCACCGCGGTCGATGAGGTCCTTCAGACGGCCGGGGGTGGCGACGAGCACCTCGGCGCCGCGGCGCAGGGCGCCGGACTGCCGGTTGATCGACATGCCGCCGACGACGGTCGTGATCCGCAGGTTGACGGACGTGGCGTACGGGGCCATCGCGTCGGTCACCTGCTGCGCGAGCTCACGGGTCGGTACGAGGACCAGCGCGAGCGGCTGCTTCGGCTGGGCGCGGCGGCCGGCGGTGCGGGCCAGCAGTGCCAGGCCGAAGGCCAGCGTCTTGCCGGAGCCGGTACGGCCGCGGCCGAGCAGGTCACGGCCGGCGAGCGAGTTCGGCAGCGTCGCGGCCTGGATCGGGAACGGCTCGGTGACGCCCTGGGCGGCGAGGGTCTTCAGCAGCGCCTCGGGCATGCCCATGTCCTCGAACGCGGCGACCGGCTCCAGGGCCGGGGTCAGCGGTTCGGGCATGGTGAATTCTTGGGGCCTGGCGACGGGGGCGGACTTCTGCCGTCCCGCGCCAGCCTTCGGACGTCCCTGGGCCGCACCTCGACCCCGGGTGGGGCGGCGGCTGGGTCGTGCGGAGCTGGAGCTGGTCATGCGAGAAAGCCCTCCTGAAACCGGCAAGGTAAAGCAAAGATCGAGACAGCAGACAAGCCGGGGCCCGCACCTCGCGGTGCGGACCCCGGCATGCTGAAGTACTTAGTTGGCGGGGAGGATGTTCTCCGCCTGGGGGCCCTTCTGGCCCTGGGTGACGTCGAAGGACACGCGCTGGCCCTCCTGGAGCTCACGGAAGCCCTGGGTGGCGATGTTCGAGTAGTGGGCGAAGACGTCCGGGCCGCCGCCGTCCTGCTCGATGAAGCCGAAGCCCTTTTCCGAGTTGAACCACTTCACGGTGCCAAGTGCCATTTTAAATCTCCTGAATAGGCGGCAAAGGGCCCCATCCGGAGATTCCGGCAAAACAATAAAAGCGCCTGAGGAACATTCCCGTCAGGCGCACATAAAGTTCATGGGTACCACAACTGCAACGCTCTCCAAGCTAGCACACCTCGGCGCCGGCACCCAGCCCCGCCTGCGTGTCGGGGGTGGAAGATCCGGGGGCATAGCCCCCGGCGGGCTTCCGGCTACAGCCTCTCGATGATGGTGACGTTGGCCTGGCCGCCGCCCTCGCACATGGTCTGGAGCCCGAACCGGCCGCCCGTGCGCTCCAGTTCGTGGAGCAGGGTGGTCATCAGCTTCACCCCCGTGGCGCCCAGCGGATGGCCCAGTGCGATCGCTCCGCCGTTGACGTTCACCCGTTCGGGGTCGGCGCCCGTTTCCTTCAGCCAGGCCAGGACGACCGGGGCGAAGGCCTCGTTGATCTCGACCAGGTCGATGTCGTCCAGCGACATGCCGGTCTTCTTCAGGGCGTGCGCCGTGGCCGGGATCGGGGCCGAGAGCATCCGGATCGGGTCCTCGCCCCGTACGGACAGGTGGTGGATGCGGGCCCGCGGCCGCAGGCCGTGTTCCGCCACCGCCCGCTCGGAGGCGATCAGCATGGCCGCCGCGCCGTCGGAGACCTGCGAGGAGACGGCCGCGGTGATCGTGCCGCCCTCGACCACCGGCTTCAGGCCCGCCATCTTCTCCAGGGTGGTGTCCCGGCGGGGGCCCTCGTCGGCGCGCACGTCCCCGTACGCCACCGTCTCGCGCGCGAAGCGGCCCTCGTCGAGGGCCCGGATCGCCCGCCGGTGCGAGCGGAGCGCGAACTCCTCCATGTCGCGCCGCGTGATCCCCCACTTCTGCGCGATCAGCTGCGCGCCGTGGAACTGGTTCACCGGCGCGTCCCCGTACCGGGCCCGCCAGCCCTCGCTGCCCGCGTACGGGCCCTGCGTGAGGCCGAGCGGCTCCGCCGCCTGCCGTGAGGCGAAGGCGATCGGGATCATCGACATGTTCTGGGTCCCGCCCGCCACGACCAGGTCCTGGGTCCCGGAGAGCACGCCCTGCGCCGCGAAGTGCACGGCCTGCTGCGAGGAGCCGCACTGGCGGTCGACGGTGACGCCCGGCACCTCCTCCGGCAGCCCCGCCGCCAGCCAGGCCGTCCGCGCGATGTCCCCGGCCTGCGGGCCCACCGTGTCCAGGCAGCCGAAGACCACGTCCTCGACGGCGGCCGGGTCCACCCCGGAGCGCTCCACCAGCGCCTTCAGGACGTGGGCGCCCAGGTCGGCCGGGTGGACGCCCGACAGGCCTCCTCCGCGCCGGCCCACGGGGGTGCGTACGGCTTCGACTATGTAGGCCTCGGGCATGACGGGTGCTCCTTCGGGGGTCAGCTGCGTACGGCGATCCCGTCCAGGACCATCGACAGGTACTGGCGGGCGATCTCCTCGGGGCTGTGCTGTCCTCCCGGCCGGTACCAGGACGCCGCCACCCACACCGTGTCGCGGACGAAGCGGTAGGTGAGGCGGATGTCGAGGTCGGCCCGGAAGGCCTTGGCGGCGACCCCGCGCTCCAGCGTCCCCAGCCAGGCCTTCTCGAACTTCTGCTGCGAGTCGGAGAGGTAGTGGAAGCGGGGCTGCGCGGACAGGTGCCGGGATTCCTTCTGGTAGATCGCGACGGCGGCGCGGTGCCGGTCGATCTCCCGGAAGGACTCGGTGACGAGGGCCTCGATGGTCTCCCGGGGGCCGAGGCCGGCGGCGAGGACGGTGTCGTACCCCTGCCACAGCTCGTTCAGGAAGGCCGAGAGGATCTCGTCGAGCATCGATTCCTTGGAATCGAAGTGGTAGTAGAGGCTGCCGGCGAGCATGCCGGCGGCGTCGGCGATCTTGCGGACGGTGGTGGCGTTGTAGCCCTGCGCGGCGAAGACCTCGGCGGCGGTGTCGAGGAGCTCGCGGCGGCGCTCGGGCGAGGCGCTCACCTGGGGCTTCTTGGCTGGCGGTTTGGCTGTCGGCCGGGCTGTCGGCTTGTTCGTTGGCACGGGCCCATTCTGGGCCTACGGATGCTGGCTGCTGACGGAGACGGTCTCGCCCGTCATGTACGACGAGTAGCCGCTGGCCAGGAACACGATGACGTTGGCGACCTCCCACGGCTCGGCGTACCGGCCGAAGGCCTCGCGGGCCGTCAGCTCGGTCAGCAGTTCCTCGCTGGTGACCTTCACCAGGTGCGGGTGCATGGCCAGGCTCGGGGCGACCGCGTTGACCCGTACCCCGAACTCGGCCGCCTCCAGCGCGGCGCAGCGGGTCAGCGCCATCACCCCGGCCTTGGCGGCGGCGTAGTGGGCCTGGCCGGTCTGGGCGCGCCAGCCGACGACGGAGGCGTTGTTGACGACGACCCCGCCGCGGCCGGAGGCCTTCAGCGAGCGCAGGGCGGCGCGGGTGCAGCGGAAGGTGCCGTTCAGGGTGACGTCGAGGACCTTGCCCCACTGTTCGTCGGTCATGTCGACGAGGGCGGCGGTGCCGCCGAGGCCGGCGTTGTTGACGACGACGTCCAGGCCGCCGTGGGTCTGCTCGGCGAGCGCGAACAGGGCCCCGACCTGGTCCTCGTCGGTGACGTCGCAGGGCAGGGAGGTGACGCGGCCGGCGCCGAACTCGGCGCCGAGTGCCTGCTCGGTCTCCTTCAGGCGGCGGGCGTGCGCGTCGCCGATGACGATGCGGGCGCCCTCCTCCAGGAAGCGGCGGGCGGTGGCCCCGCCGATCCCGGCTCCGGCGGCGGCGGTGATGACGGCCGTACGGCCTTGGAGCAGCCCGTGACCCCGCACGTAGTCGGGGGTGTTCATGCTCATGGCCGTACGTTAACCTACCAAACACTTGTTAGGGAACACTTGCCGAGGGATCTCGCCGTGCCGGGGGAACTCGCCCGAAGGCCCCTGCGACGGAGGCGGACAGCTGATGGACCTGACCCACGCACCGGAGGTGACGGCCTTCCGGGCCGAGGCCCGCGCCTGGCTCGCCGAGCACGTCCCGGACTCCCCCCTCCCCTCCCTGGAGACGGCGGAGGGCTTCGCCGCGCACCGCGCGTGGGAGGCCCGGCTGCACGCGGACCGCTGGTCGGCGGTGTCCTGGCCCGCCGAGTACGGGGGCCGGGGCGTGGACATCGAGCGGTGGCTGGTCTTCGAGGAGGAGTACTGGGCGGCGGGCGCACCCGGCCGGGTCTCGCAGAACGGCATCAGCCTCCTCGCGCCGACCCTCTTCGACCACGGGAGCGCCGAGCAGCGGGCGCGGGTGCTGCCGCCGATGGCGAGCGGCGAGGTGATCTGGGCGCAGGCCTGGTCGGAGCCGGAGTCGGGCTCGGACCTGGCCTCGCTGAAGTCGCGGGCGGTGCGCACCGGGGGCGGCTGGCTGCTGTCGGGGCAGAAGACCTGGTCCTCGCGGGCCGCCTTCGCGGACCGGGCCTTCGGCATCTTCCGTACGGATCCGGGGGCCGGGAAGCCGCACCAGGGGCTGACGTACCTGATGTTCGACCTGCGCGCGCCGGGGGTGACGGTGCGGCCCATCGGCCGGCTGGACGGGAAGCCCGCCTTCGCGGAGCTCTTCCTGGACGAGGTCTTCGTACCGGACGCGGACGTGATCGGTGAGCCGGGGCAGGGCTGGCGGATCGCCATGTCGACGACGGGCAACGAGCGCGGGCTGACGCTGCGCTCGCCGGGGAGGTTCCTGGCGGCGGCGGACCGGCTGCTCGCGCTGTGGCGGGCGCAGGGGGATCCGGCGGACACCGCGCTGCGCGGCCGGGTGGCGGACGCGGTGGTCGGGGCGCGCGCGTACGAGCTGTTCACCTGGGCGGCCGCCTCGCGGTTCGCGGCGGGGATGCGGATCGGCGCCGAGTCCAGTCTGAACAAGGTGTTCTGGTCGGAGTACGACATCGCCCTGCACGAGACGGCGCTGGACCTGCTGGGTCCGGAGGCGGAGCTGGCGGAGGGGGCGTGGGCGGAGCCCTGGATCTTCTCGCTGGCCGGGCCGATCTACGCGGGCACGAACGAGATCCAGCGCGACATCATCGCCGAGCGGCTGCTCGGCCTCCCGAAGGGCCGCCGCTGATGCACTTCCTGCCGACCGACGAACAGTCGGACTTCGCCCGTACGCTGCACGCCCTGCTCGGCGCCTCGGAGGTCCCGGCGGCCGTACGGGCCTGGGGCGCGGGGGAGCACGGACCGGGGCGGGCGCTGTGGTCGCGGCTCGCGCGGACGGGCCTGTTCGCGCTCGCGGCGGACGAGGCGCACGGCGCCCCGGGAGGGCTGGGGCCGCTGCCGGTGGAGCTGGCGCTCGGCTTCGTGGAGCTGGGGCGGGCGGGGGTGCCCGGGCCGGTGGTGGAGACGGCCGCGGCGGCCGTGCTGCTGTCGGAGCTCGCCCGGCTCGGGGAAGAGGGGGCGGAGGAGGGGGAGGGGGAGGACGGGCTGGCGAAACGTTTCCTGCCGGGGCTGGTGGCGGGCGAGGCCCTGGCCACGCTGACCCTGCCGGGCGGGGGTCCGTACGCCCTGGACGCGGACGCGGCGGAGCACTGCTTCACGGTGTCGGCGGCGGGCGAGCTCCGGCTGGCGCGCGGCGCGGGTGCTGGCGCCGGCGCCGGCGCGGGCGCGGGCGCGGGTGCGGGGGCGGGTGCCGGTGCCGGCGCGGGTGCGGGTGCGGGTGCCAGTGCCGGCCCGGATGCCAGTGCCAGTGCCGGCCCGGGTGCGGGCGCGGGTGCCGGCGCGGGCGCGGGTGCCGGCGCGGGCGCGGGTGCACCGCTGAGGTCCACGGACCCGGCGCGCCGGCTGTCCCGGCCCGCGGCGGACGGGGAACTGCTGGCCGCCGGCCCCCGGGTCCTGGCGGCGGCGGGGACGGCCCTGGTCTGGGCGCGGCTGCTGACGGCGGCCCAGTGCCTGGGGGTCGGCGAGGCCCTGCTGGCGAGCACGGTGCGGTACGTGAAGCAGCGCACGCAGTTCGGCACGCCGGTCGGCGGTTTCCAGGCCGTGAAGCACCGGCTGGCGGACACGCTCCTGGCCCTGGAGTTCGCGCGGCCGCTGGTGTGGGCGGCGGCGCTGGGCCTGGCTCCGTGGGAGGTCGCGGCGGCGAAGCTGGCGGCGGGCGAGGCGGCGTACGCGGCGGCCATGACGGCGCTCCAGCTCCACGGGGCCGTGGGTTACACGGAGGAGCTCGACCTCTCCCTGTGGCTGCGCAAGGCGCGCCCGCTGCGCGACGCCTGGGGCTCGCCGGCGGCGTGCCGGGCGGCGGTGCTCCGGGAACGAGAGCGCGAGCGGTAGCGCGTCGCGAGAGCGGGGGTCGCGAGAGCGGGGGCCACCAGAGCCGGGGGTCGCGAGAGCGGGGGCCACCAGAGCCGGGGGTCGCGAGAGCGGGGGCACGAGGACGGTCGCGGTGAGACGGCGGCTCACATGACGGCCACGGCGAGGGTGACGACGTAGCGCTCCTCGACCGTCCCGTCGGGGAACAGGGCGGTCAGCCGGGCCCGCTCCGCGTCGAGGAACTCCCGTGTGCCGGCCGGTCCGAGCATCAGGAAGGCGGAATGGCTGGCGTGGTTGGCGAGGTGGACGTCGAGCGGGATCCGGCGCGACCAGCGGACCTCGCGCGTGGTGAACGCCGGCTCGGGAGGCAGGGTGCGGTAGCCGAGCCCGGCGGCGTCGAACAGGGTCCGGATCCGCTCGTCCTGCTCGGCGATCCAGGGGACGGCGGAGTCCATGTCGTTCCACCAGAGCGCGAGCGCGCCGCCGGGCCGCAGGACGCGGCGGGCCTCGGGGACCGAGCGGGCTGGGTCGGTCCAGTGCCAGGCCTGGGCGTACGTGAGGAAGTCGAACCCGGCGGTGACGAGCGGCAGCCGGTCTCCGTCCCCGCGCACGAGCGCGATCCCGGGGTTCGCGCGCCGGAACTCGGCGGCCATGCCGTCGCCGGGTTCGACGGCGACCACGTCCGCCCCGCGGGCGCGCAGCAGCCCGGTGGCGATCCCGGTCCCGGCGCCCACGTCAGCCACCCTGGCCCCGCGCAGGCCCCGGCCGGCGAGTGCTTCGAGGGCGTCGAACAGTTCCGCGGGATAGCCGGGCCGGTTCGCCGAGTAAAGCGCGGCGGCGGCATCGAAGGACCTGGCACGGATGCGGGGCGTGGACGTCATACCGCCATTGTTTTCGATCACGGCTCCCCGGACCAGGCCTCGTCGGCACTTCCCGGCGCCCGGCCCGGCGCCCGGCTCAACGGAACGCGCGGACGACCTCGATCCGGCCCACGATGTGCGCGTTGAACTCGTCCAGCTCCTCCGCCGGCACCCACAGCTCCAGGATCGTCTCCCCACCCGCCTGCCGGACCGGGTACCGGGCCAGGAACCGGGTGTCCACCTCGAAGCGCGTCACGAAGCCCGCCCCGTCGTGCTTGACGTTCCAGTCGCGGGCGATGCGGGTCGCGTAGTCCTCGTTCAGGACGGGGTAGAAGATCGGCTGCTCCGGCAGCCGGGGCGGCCAGGCCCGCCAGTCGAGCGCGCGGACGAGGTCGAGCTCCACCGGACCCGTCGGGCGCCAGAGCGTGGTCGTGGCCGTGTTCGTGGTCGTGTGCGCGTTCGTGGACGTCGGGGACATGAGGATCGACCCTAGGGGCAGGGGCGCCCGCCCGACCAGCGGATTTGGGTCAGGCGGGGCGGCGGCGGGGGCGCGGCCGCCGGAGGGAGTAGCGGACCAGGACCAGCGTCTGGACCGCCAGCAGGATCGCGGCCCCGGTTCCGGCCGTCGTCAGGGCGTCGGGCGAAGCCCAGGCCCGGCCGCCCAGTTCGGCGACGCCCACCGCGGTCAGCGCGACCAGGAAGCGGGGTACGAACTCGGCCTCGGTGCCGTGCAGCACTCCCGAGCCGACGACGAAGACGGCCAGCAGCACCGGGATCCACCGGGCGTCCGGCTCGCGCAGCATCAGCGCGGCGCCGAACTCCACCGCCAGGACAAGCACGTTGCGGAGCAACATCGACATGGGCACATCATGCCCGCCGCATCCCGGCGGCGAGCGGCACCGCGGCGAATTCCGCCCGGCCGGGCCGCATTTCCTCCCGCGGCCGCACCCCCGGTTGCAATGCGGACCGACGGTCCGTATCTTCGGCCAGGAGAAACGGACCATCGGTCCGTATCGCGCCGAACGGAGAACCGCCATGCCCGCGAGCACCTCGCCCGCACCACCCGTACCCTCCTCCCCCTCGGATCTCTACCGCCACAGCCTGCGCCTGCTCCTCGACAAGGACATCGCCTCCTGGGTCGGCCTGTGGTCCGAGCACGGCTCCATGGAGTTCCCGTTCGCTCCCCCCGGCTGGCCCGGGCGGCTGGAGGGGCGGGCGGCCATCGCCGACTACATGCGCGACTACCCCGACCACATCGACCTGCACGACTTCCCCGCCCTGTGGATCCACGAGACCGCCGACCCGGCGACGATCGTGGTCGAGATGCGCGGCGTGGGCCGCATCGTCGCGACCGGGAGCCCCTTCGACATGACGTACATCGCCGTCGTGACCGTCCAGGACGGGCGGTTCACCTCATACCGCGACTACTGGAACCCGCTCGCCGTCCGCGAGCCGGGGCTGGACTTCCCTGCGGACGACACGAGGAGCGCCGCCTGATGACCGCCACCGCCAACGCCGCCACCCTGGTCATCGGCGCCACCGGAACCACGGGCAGCCGCACCGTCGCGCAGCTGGTCGCCGACGGCCGGCGGGTCAAGGCGGCCGGCCGCGCGGCCACCCCGCTCCCCGGCGCCGAGCCGGTCCGCTTCGACTGGTACGACCCCGCCACGTACGGCGATGCGCTCGGCGGGGCCGACCGCGTCTACCTCGTCCCGCCCATCGGCGACCCGGACCCGGCCGCGGTCATGCTGCCCTTCCTGGAACGGGCCCGCGCCGCCGGAGTACGCCGCGGCGTACTCCTCAGCTCCTCGGCCATCCCCGCGGGCGGCCCGGCGGTGGGGATGGTGCACCAGGCCCTGCCCGGCCTGTTCGACGAGTGGGCGGTCCTGCGCCCCTCCTGGTTCATGCAGAACTTCACCGGCACGCACGCCCACGCCGACGGCATCCGCGCCGACGGAGCCATCCTGACCGCGGCCGGGACGGGCCGGGTCGGCTTCGTCGACGCCGAGGACATCGCCGCGGTCGCCGTACGGGCCCTCACCGACGACCGCGCGCCCGACGCCGACCTGGTCCTCACCGGGCCGGAGGCGCTCAGTCACGACGAGGTCGCCGCGATCCTCACGGAGGTGACCGGCCGCCCGGTGGTCCACCGCCAGCTGACGTACGACGCCATGCGGGAGCGGCTGGCCGCGGTCATCCCGGCGGAGTTCGCCGCGATGCTGGCCGGCATGGACCGCGCCATCGCCGAGGGAGCCGAGGACCGTACGACCGACACCGTCGAGCGCCTCACCGGCCGCCCGCCCCGCGGCTTCCGGGAGGTCGCCGAACGGGAGCTGCCCGTACGGGAGCTGCCCGTACGGGAGCTGCCCGTCGGGAAGCCGGCCGCTGGGGCGGCGCCGGACACCTCCTCGCGGTAGGCGGCCGTCGCGGGGCGCGGCCCGCCGCCGCTCCCGTACACCGCCGCTCCCGTACACCGCGGCACCCGTACGCCGCCGCTCCCGTTCGCCGCGGCTCCCCTTACTCCGTGGCCCGCAGCCAGGCCGCGGCGGCCGCCAGGGCCGCCCGCCCGGCCGGGAGCGGCAGGCCGAGGAATCCGTGGAAGACCCCCGGGTACAGGTGCACCGCGCAGTCCACCCCCGCCGCGCCCAGCCGGCGCGCGTACGCCAGTCCCTCGTCCCGCAGCAGATCGCAGTCCGCCAGCACCAGCAGCGTGCGCGGGAGGCCCGACAGGTCGGGGGCGCGCAGCGGCGAGACGTGCGGGTGCGCGGGGTCGCCGCCGTACTGATCCCAGTACCAGGCCATGTGGGCCGCGGTGTGGAAGTGGCCCTCGCCGTACGCGGCCGCGGACGCGGTAGCCGTCGCGGTCGTTGCAGCCGTAGCCGTGGCCGCAGCCGTCACCGCCGTCGCCGCCGCCGCGTCCAGCGGCGGGTACACCAGCAGTTGCCCCGCCACCAGCTCCGACGCCCGCAGCGCGGTCACCGCCGCCAGGTTGCCCCCGCTGGAGTCCCCCGCCACCACCACCCGGCCCGGATCGCAGCCCAGCGCGGCCGCCTGCGCCCTCGCCCACAGCAGTACGGTCAGCGCGTCGTCCGGCGCTGCCGGCCAGGGGTGTTCGGGGGCCAGGCGGTAGTCGGCGGAGACCACCACCGCGCCCGACCCGGCGGCCAGCGACCGGCACGTCGCGTCGTGCGTGCCGAGCCCGCACATCACCCAGCCCCCGCCGTGGAAGAACACCACCAGCGGCCGGCCCGCCCCGCCCGGCGCGGGATCGTAGACCCGGACCGGGACCCCGTCGGCCTCGCCGTCGCGGACCGAGGCCACCTCCGGTTCCGCCGGCCGGCCGCCACCGGTCGCCGCCCGCAGGGCCGTCACGTCCCCCGGCCCCGGGAAGGCCGCCGCCATCGCATCGCACAGCGCCCGGGCCGCGGGCGACAGGGAGCCGCTCACCACGCCCCCACCCCCCACGCCCACGCCCACGCCCACGCCCTCGCCCTCGCCCTCGCCCTCGCCCTCGCCCTCGCCCGCCACGCTCCCCCTCATCGCGCCGTCATCCCCCCGTCCACCGCGAACTCCGTACCCGTCACGTACGAGGACGCGTCCGAGCAGAGGAACAGCACCAGCTCCCCGACCTCCTCCGGCCGCCCCATCCGGCCCAGCGGCACGTGCGACCAGTCCTGCCCGGCGACCGCCGACACCATCGGCGTGTCGATCGCCCCCGGATGCACCGAGTTGACCCGGATCCGGTCCCCCGCCAGGTCCAGCGCCGCCGAGCGGGTCAGCCCGCGCAGCCCGAACTTGGAGGCCCCGTACGCCGCGTGGCCGGGGATGCCGACCAGCCCGGCCGTGGAGGAGATGTTCACGATCGAGCCGCCCCCGGCCGCCCGCAGCACCGGCGCCACCGCCTGGATGCCGAGGAACGGCCCCAGCAGGTTCACCCGCAGCAGCGCCTCGAACTCCTCGGGCCGCTGCCGCTCCACGTGGGCCGTGCGCCACACCGCCGCGTTGTTGACCAGCGCCGATATCGTGCCGAAGGCCCGTACGGCCTCCCGCACGACCACCGCCCAGCCGTCCGCCCCGGCCACGTCGTGCCGTACGTACAGCCCCTGGTCACCCAGCGAGGACGCGACCGCCCGGCCCTCCTCCTCCCGTACGTCCGTGACGACCACCCGCGCACCGGCCTGCGCGCACAACCGGGCCTCGGCCGCGCCCTGCCCGCGGCCGGCGCCCGTGATGACGACGACCTTCCCGTCCAGCGAGACCATCCGCCCACCACCCCTCCGATAGACCTAATAGAAATACTTCTAGCAGTCACATCTGACCGAAGGAAGGGAGGGCGCGGACACCGGTCGTAGACTGCGCTGCGTGGCAGACGAGAAGAGCGGGCGCACCCTCCCGGCGACCGGCTGGGCGGTGCTCGGGCTGCTCTCCTTCGGGGAGGAGCTCTCCGGCTACGACCTGAAGAAGTGGTCGGACCGGTCCCTGGGCTTCTTCTACTGGAGCCCGTCCTTCAGCCAGATCTACAGCGAGCTCAAGCGCCTGGAGAAGGCCGGTTACGCCTCCTCCCGACTGGTCGCCCAGGAGACCGGCGCCCGCGACAAGCGGGTGTACCGGATCACCGACGAGGGCATGGCGGCCGTACGGGAATGGGCCCGCGAGACCCCGGTCGACCCGCCCGTCCTCAAGCACGGGCCGATGCTGCGGCTGTGGCTGGGCCATCTGCTGGAACCCGATCAGATGCGCGAAGTCCTGCTCCGGCACCAGGAGTTCGCGCAAGAGATGCGCCGGCGCGCGGCGGCCGACGCGGAGGCCGCCCTGGACGAGCCCGCCTGGGCCCACCCCCGGCTCACCCTCACGTGGGCGGAGCGCCACTACGCCTCCGAGGCCGCGCTCGCGGCCGCGATGCTCGACGACATCGCGGCCCTGGAGAACGGCGGCTGACGTACCCTCGGGCCATGACGGGCAGCGCGATCGACCTCCGCACGATGGAAGCGACCGCTCCCGCGCTCGTGAACCTCTACAAGAGCGCCGGGATCTCGCTCCGCAAGCACGGCCTGGAGGGCGTGCGCGCCGCGGTGTACCTGGTCCTGGACCACTCGGGGTCGATGCGCCCGTACTACCGGGACGGCACCGTGCAGGCCTTCGCCGACCGGGTGCTGGGCCTGTCGGCGCACCTCGACGACGACGGCCGCGTACCGGCGGTGTTCTTCTCCACCGGGGTCGACGCGGTGGAGGAGATCCCGCTCGCCGGGCACCAGGGGCGGATCGCCGCGATCACCTCCCGCCTGGGCCACATGGGCAAGACGGCGTACGACGCGGCGATGGACGCGGTGATCGACCACTACCTGGATTCGGGGTCGGCCGATCCGGCACTCGTCGTCTTCCAGACGGACGGCGGTCCGATCAACAAGCCGGCGGCGGAGCGGTACCTGTGCAAGGCGGCCCGGCTCCCGCTGTTCTGGCAGTTCGTCGGCTTCGGCCGGACGCGCAGCTCGCAGTTCGACTTCCTGCGGAGGCTGGACGAACTGCCCGTACCGGACCGGCGGGTGGTGGACAACGCGGGCTACTTCCACGCGGGCCCGGACCCGCGGGAGGTCCCGGACCCGGTGCTGTTCGACCGTCTGGTCATGGAGTTCCCGTCCTGGCTGGCGTCGGCGCGCGCGGCCGGCATCGTGCGCGCCTGAGCGACGACCGCCGGTGCCACGCGCTTTGATGGACGTATGACGACCACGAACAACTGGGCAGCGTTCGAGAAACAGGAACCGGAACTCGCGGCTACCGTCCGGGCCCGCTTCGCGCAGTACCCGCACCACGTCCTCGGCACGCTCCGCAAGGACGGCTCCCCGCGGCTGGCCGGACTGAACGTCGACATCCGCGGCGGCGAGCTGTGGCTCGGGATGATGCCGGGCTCGATGAAGGCCAAGGACCTCCAGCGCGACCCCCGCTTCGCCCTGCACACCAACCCCGGCGACGGCGAGACGATGCCGGACGGGGACGTACGGATCTCCGGGCGCGCGATCGAGCTGCTGGATCCGCCCGAGCTGCACCGGTACGCGGAGGAGACGGAGACCCCGCACCCCTTCCACCTCTTCCACGCGGACCTGACGGAGGTGGTCCACATCGGCATCGACGGCGACGACCTGGTGGTCCGCACGTGGACCCCGGCGCACGGCCTGCGCACCATCCGCCGGGGCAACGACGACGAACCCCCGCGCGAGGAGCCGGCTAGCTGAAGAGGGACCGGCGCCGGGCGGGACCGCTCGACGCGGCGGGGTCGATGTCGATCCAGCTGCTGTCGATGTTGAGGGTGACCCCGTCGTGGGTGTCGTCGTGGTCGCCGCGGTACTGGTGGGCGCGGCGGCGGCCGGCCCACTGGTGCGTACGGGCGGGCAGGCCCGTGTCGGCGTCGGAGACCGACGCCCTGCCGTTCCAGACGGCGACCCACAGCACGTCGGGCATGGCGTCCGGGGCCTGGTCGTGGTGGGCGCTGAGCGCCTTGGCCCCGGAGCTCGCCGCGACGTAGGCGCCTGCGCGGTAGCCGAGCTCGTGCAGCCGGACCGTCCAGGCGGTGAGGTAGGCGACGACCGGCGGGTCCCAGGTGGTGCGGTCGGTGTAGTTCTCCAGGTCGTTGTAGAGCACCGTGCCCTCCGCCAGGCCCAGGGACCGGGCCACCGTGACGGCGCCTTCGGCTGCCTCCATGCCCTCCTGGTTCGCCTGGGAGGGGTCGGGCGACAGGCCGGTGGCCGGATTGTTCCACGGCTGCGGGCCGACCCAGAGCGGCATGAGGTGCCAGCCCGCCTCGGCCTGCCGCCGGACCCAGCCGGCGGTGAGCCGCGGCTGGGCGCAGGCGCGGGCGCGGCCGCCGATGTAGATGCCGACGGCGCCGAAGGGGGAGGTGGCCCGCCAGCTGTCCATGGCTCTCTGGGTCGGGGCGGTGCAGGCGTCGAAACCGGCGCCGGTGAAGGGCTCCTGGGCGCGGACGGGCTTCGGGCCGGTGACGGCCGACGCGGGATCAGCGGGTGCGCCGGGGGCCCCGGGGGCGGCGGGGGTGGCGGGGGCGGCGGAGTCCCCGGTCCGGGCCCCGGCCAGGAGGTCGCGTACGGCGTCGGGGGCGGTCCCGTACGAGAGGGTGGCCATCACCCCGGACCGGCGCAGCGCGTACCGGACCTCGTTGCTGTCACTCCGCGGCACCGGGATCCCGCCGGGACCCTCGACGCGCACGGTCGGGATGTCGGCCCGCTGCGGGGCGCCGTCGAGCGGCTCCAGGTGCAGGGTGTCGGCGCGGCCGCGGACGGCACGGCCGGTGCATTCGGCCTGGGTGCCGGCGTGCCCGAGGTAGAGGGTGGGCAGGTCGAGGCGCAGACAGGCACCGGGTTTCCGGTTGAGGTCGACGACCCGCCAGTGCCCGGGGACGGTGAGGCGCAGCCCGTGGTAATCGACGGTCCGCCCGCCGGCGTCGGCGGGCGAGGCGGGCGAGGCGGGCGAGGCGGGCGAGAGCAGAGCGGCTCCGAGCAGGCAGGACAACATCATCTTGGAGGGCATGCGCCCCACAGTTACCAGACCGCTCGGCTCCTCAACTGCGCTGAGTGACAACGCAGATGGGCCGTACGGCCTACGGAGAGGCGTCCCACTCGAAGATCCACGACTCCCGGGCGCCGGCCACCCTGGGCACGCATCACCCACACGAGCGAATCGCCCCGGGCCACGCCCAGGCCGTCGGCGACGGTCGGCCCCGCACCGTCCGAGCCCGGCCGGCCCGTGCGCAGTACCCGCACCGCGTCCTGATCGCCATCCCGCCGACAAGCCCTCTCGTGACGGACAGCGCTACGACCCCACGCCGCCCCTCACACCCACCTCTTGACGGCCCATCAGGAATCGGGACCGCTCCAGTCGAAGGGGATGTGCTTGCTGGACTGGCCCTCGCGGCTCCACTGGAAGCCGAACGCGTCGGCCCGGTCCACCGTCGCCCGGCCCCACGTCACGACCTGGCCCGGGCCGGTCTCGGAGCCCGGCATGTTGACCGACTGGACGCGCGCGCCCTCCGGTGTCGTCGGCCCGCCGAGCGCCACGGCACCGGCCTCCACCCGGCCCGGGATCACGGCCCGCCAGCTGCCGAGGTCCTCGTCGACCTCGATTTCGACGGGGGCGAAGTCCATGCCCCGCACCTCGGGCCCGAGCGTGCCCACCAGCTGCGAGGGCCAGCCGCCGGCCTGGCCGCCGAAAATCATCTGGAGCGCCGTGCGCTGCGCTTCGTCCGCGCGCTCGTCGAGGAAGACGGCCGCGTACGCGTCGGAGTGCTCGCCCCACACGTTGCCGACGAAGGAGGCGAGCATCAGCACGTTGAGCCCGTCCAGCGGCACGTCGCCGTAGCTCCCCGCATTGACGTGCCAGGCGAGGACGCCGTCACACGCCCCGAAGGTGGGCGGCTGCGCGAAGGTACAGGGGCAGGGGACATTGCACCTGCACGTATCAAACCAGTCCCCCGCAACGTGCCATCTCGGAACGGTCGCCGTGGTCTCGGACATGCTCCCGCCTCCTCAGGAGGCCCCTGGGACCATTCTCCACCCTGTACGGCGGGCAGACCAGGCCGGGCGGGCACCGGCCGCGGTTCTGTGCTGTGCTGGAGGTGCCCTCGCGCGTTCGGGAGGATCGCCGTGCCGCACATCCGACTGGCGCCACCGGCCCCCACCGGGCCGGGCGTCCTCCTGCCGAGGCGCGAGCTGGCCTTCGCCTGGATCCTGCTGACCCTGCTCGCCGCGCTGGCCTGGGCCCTGACCGTCGCGCAGTCCCGCGAGATGGGCACCGGCTCCGGCACGATGGGCATGGCGCTGCCCCCGTTCCTGCTGCTGTGGGTGGTCATGATGGCGGCGATGATGCTGCCGTCGGTGGCGCCGGTCGCCGTGACCTGGGTACGGGCCATCGGCCGTACGTCCGCCGGCCCGGTCCGCGTGGTCCGGACCGGCGAGTTCCTCCTCGGCTACCTGCTCGCGTGGACGGCGTTCGGGCTGGTCGCGTACGGGCTGCTCGCCGCGACCGACCGGCTGCTCGACGCCCACCCGGGGGCGGGCCGCTGGATCGGTGCGGGCGTCTTCGTGCTGGCGGCCGTCCAGCAGTTCGGGCCCCTGAAGTCGGTCTGCCTGAGGCACTGCCGCAGCCCGATGTTCCAGCTGCTGCGGTACTCCCGCTTCCGCCCCCGGGCCAAGGACCTGCGCGTGGGGGCGCACCACGGGACGTACTGCGTGGGCTGCTGCTGGGGGCTGATGATCATCCTGATTCCGCTCGGGGTGATGAACGTGGCCGCCATGGCGGGGCTGTCCGCCGTGATCTTCCTGGAGAAGCTGTGGCGGCAGGGCCCGTGGCTCGCCTGGGCGGTCGGTGCCGCCTTCCTGGTCCTGGCGCTGCTCGCGCCGTTCCACGACTGGCTGCTCCCGGGCCTCGACACCTCGTACGCGCCGATGGACACGGACCACATGGATCGGATGCCGGGCCCCGCACCCTCGTGAGGGGACCTGGAACCCGGCGGACAAGGCAGTACCGGAGGGTGGACCGGACGACTTGTCCGAGCAAGACCGTCACCGTCCCCACCCCCGGCGAAGACCTCGAGATCCCGCAACACGCCACAGCGCCCGCCATCCCTGGTCGGGGACATGGCGGGCGCTGTGTCAGAGTTCCGTACCTCGTTGTACGGACCGTATGAGGGGTCCTCCCCGCAGGGAGGGGTGCTGCCCGTGACCCCGGCCGCGCGCCGACGGCCGGAGGCCGGCGCAGCCGGGCGAAGCCCGGGAGGCCGCCTGCGGCCGAGCGGTGCGAGCACGGCGTCCGGAAGGAGCCATGGCGGGCGCTGTGTCAGAGTTCCGTACCTCGTTGTACGGACCGTATGAGGGGTCCTCCCCGCAGGGAGGGGCCCTGACGGGTCACACCATCAGGGAGCGGTCCGTCGGCTTGACGGGGTACGGGAGGGCGCTCGTGCCGGTGAGGTAGCGGTCGACGCCTCGGGCCGCCGAGCGGCCCTCCGCGATCGCCCAGACGATCAGCGACTGGCCGCGGCCGGCGTCGCCGGCCACGAAGACGCCGTCGACGTTGGTCGCGTACGACGCGTCGCGCGCGACGTTGCCGCGCTCGTCCAGCTCCAGGCCGAACTGGCCCACCAGGCCGTTGGCCTGGTCGGTGCCGGTGAAGCCCATCGCCAGGGTGACCAGCTGGGCCGGGAGGACCCGCTCGGTGCCCGGCTTCTGCTCCAGCTTGCCGTCCTTGAACTCCACCTCGACCAGGTGCAGCGCCTGGACGTTGCCGTCCTCGTCGCCCTCGAAGTGGGTGGTGGAGACGGAGTAGATCCGCTCGCCGCCCTCCTCGTGCGCCGAGGTGACCTTGTACAGCATCGGGAAGGTCGGCCACGGCTGGCCCGCGGGCCGGTCCTCCGACGGGCGCGGCATGATCTCCAGCTGCGTGACGGACAGGGCGCCCTGGCGGTGGGCCGTGCCCACGCAGTCCGCGCCCGTGTCGCCGCCGCCGATGACGACCACGTGCTTGCCCTCGGCCGTGATGGGGGGCGCCACGAAGTCGCCCTCCTGGACCTTGTTCGCGAGCGGGAGGTACTCCATCGCGAAGTGGATGCCGCGCAGCTCGCGCCCCGGGACCGGCAGGTCGCGGGAGACCGTGGCGCCCGCCGCGATGACGACGGCGTCGAACCGCTTGCGCAGCTGTACGGCGTCCAGGTCGCGGCCGATCTCCACACCCGTGCGGAACTTGGTGCCCTCCGCGCGCATCTGCTCGATGCGGCGGTTGATGTGCACCTTCTCCATCTTGAACTCGGGGATGCCGTACCGCAGCAGCCCGCCGATGCGGTCCGCGCGCTCGTACACCACCACGGTGTGGCCGGCCCGGGTCAGCTGCTGGGCCGCGGCCAGGCCGGCCGGGCCCGAACCGATGACGGCCGCCGTCTTGCCCGACAGCCGCTCCGGCGGCTGCGGGGTGACGTTGCCGTTGTCCCACGCCTTGTCGATGATCGAGACTTCGACGTTCTTGATCGTGACGGCCGGCTGGTTGATGCCGAGCACGCACGCCGACTCGCACGGAGCGGGGCACAGCCGGCCCGTGAACTCCGGGAAGTTGTTCGTGGCGTGCAGCCGCTCCGACGCCGCCGACCAGTCCTCGCGGTACGCGAAGTCGTTCCACTCCGGGATCAGGTTCCCGAGCGGGCACCCGTTGTGGCAGAACGGGATGCCGCAGTCCATGCAGCGGCCGGCCTGCTTGCTGATGATCGGGAGCAGCGAGCCCGGGACGTAGACCTCGTTCCAGTCCTTGAGCCGGTCGGCGACCGGACGGGAACAGGCGGTCTCGCGCGGGGTGGTGAGGAAGCCCTTCGGGTCAGCCATGGGTCGCCGCCTCCATCATCTTCTCCGTGGTCTCGGACTCCGAGAGTCCGGCCAGCTCAGCGGCGTCCTTGGCGGCGAGCACTGCCTTGTACGTGGTCGGGATGATCTTGCTGAAGCGGGCCGCCGCGGCGTCCCAGTCAGCCAGGAGCTTCGCGGCCACGGTCGAGCCGGTCTCCTCCTCGTGGCGGCGCACCACATCGTGCAGCCACTGCTTGTCGGCGTCGGAGAGGGTTTCGACCGCGCCCGCGTTGCCGACGTTGACGTTGTTGATGTCGAGGTCGACGACGTATGCGACGCCGCCCGACATGCCGGCCGCGAAGTTGCGGCCCGTCTCGCCGAGGACGACGGCCCGGCCGCCGGTCATGTACTCGCAGCCGTGGTCGCCCACGCCCTCCGAGACGACCAGGGCGCCGGAGTTGCGGACGCAGAAGCGTTCGCCGGTGCGGCCGCGCAGGAACATCTCGCCGCCGGTGGCGCCGTAGCCGATGGTGTTGCCGGCGATGGTCGAGTACTCGGCGAGGTGGTCGGCGCCGCGGTCCGGGCGGACCACGACCCGGCCGCCCGACAGGCCCTTGCCGACGTAGTCGTTGGCGTCGCCCTCCAGGCGCAGCGTCACGCCGCGCGGCAGGAAGGCGCCGAAGGACTGGCCGGCGCTGCCCGTGAAGGTCAGGTCGATGGTGTTCTCGGGCAGGCCCGCACCGCCGAACTTCTTGGTGACCTCGTGGCCGAGCATGGTGCCGACGGTCCGGTTGATGTTCCGTATGGCGACCTGCGCGCGGACCGGCTGGGCGGCTTCGGCGGTCTCGGCGTTCAGCGCGTCGGCCGCGAGCTTGATCAGCTCGTTGTCGAGGGCCTTCTCCAGACCGTGGTCCTGCTCGATCAGGGCGTGGCGGACCGCGCCCTCGGGCAGCGCCGGCACGTGGAAGAGGGGCTCCAGGTCGAGGCCCTGCGCCTTCCAGTGCGTGACGGCCTTGCTGGTGTCGAGGAGCTCGGCGTGGCCGACGGCCTCCTCGATCGTACGGAAGCCCAGCTCGGCGAGGATCTCGCGGACCTCTTCGGCGATGAACTCGAAGAAGTTCACGACGAACTCGGGCTTGCCGGAGAAGCGGTCGCGCAGGACCGGGTTCTGCGTGGCGATGCCGACCGGGCAGGTGTCCAGGTGGCAGACGCGCATCATGATGCAGCCGGAGACGACGAGCGGCGCGGTCGCGAAACCGAACTCCTCGGCGCCGAGCAGCGCGGCGATGACCACGTCCCGACCGGTCTTGAGCTGGCCGTCGGTCTGGACGACGATGCGGTCGCGCAGCCCGTTGAGCAGCAGGGTCTGCTGGGTCTCGGCGAGGCCGAGCTCCCAGGGGCCGCCCGCGTGCTTGAGCGAGGTCAGCGGGGAGGCGCCCGTACCGCCGTCGTGGCCGGAGATGAGGACGACGTCCGCGTGGGCCTTGGAGACACCCGCGGCGACGGTGCCGACACCGACCTCCGACACCAGCTTCACGTGGATGCGCGCGGCCGGGTTGGCGTTCTTGAGGTCGTGGATCAGCTGAGCCAGGTCCTCGATGGAGTAGATGTCGTGGTGCGGCGGCGGGGAGATCAGGCCGACGCCCGGGGTGGAGTGCCGGGTCTTGGCGACCCACGGGTAGACCTTGTGGCCGGGCAGCTGGCCGCCCTCGCCGGGCTTGGCGCCCTGCGCCATCTTGATCTGGATGTCGTCCGCGTTGACCAGGTACTCGCTCGTCACGCCGAAGCGGCCGGAGGCGACCTGCTTGATCGACGAACGCCGCGCCGGGTCGTACAGGCGGTCCGGGTCCTCGCCGCCCTCACCCGTGTTGGACTTGCCGCCCAGCTGGTTCATGGCGATGGCGAGGGTCTCGTGCGCCTCGCGCGAGATGGAGCCGTACGACATGGCGCCGGTGGAGAAGCGCTTGACGATGTCGGCGACCGACTCGACCTCGTCGATGGAGATCGAGGGCCGGTCCTCCGTCTTGAAGCCGAAGAGCCCGCGGAGCGTCATGAGGCGCTCGGACTGCTCGTTCACCCGGTCCGTGTACTTCTTGAAGATGTCGTACCGGCGGTTGCGGGTGGCGTGCTGGAGGCGGAAGACCGTCTCCGGGTCGAACAGGTGCGGCTCGCCCTCGCGGCGCCACTGGTACTCGCCGCCGATCTCCAGCGCGCGGTGCGTGGCCGCGATGCCGGAGGCCGGGTACGCCTTGGCGTGGCGGGCGGCCACCTCCTTGGCGATGACGTCCAGGCCCGCGCCGCCGATCTTGGTGGCGGTGCCCTGGAAGTAGGCCGCGACGAACTCCTCGTTCAGGCCGACGGCCTCGAAGACCTGGGCGCCGCGGTAGGAGGCGACGGTGGAGATGCCCATCTTGGACATGACCTTCAGGACGCCCTTGCCGAGCGCGTAGATCAGGTTCTTGATGGCCTGCTCCGGCTCCAGGCCGGACAGGAACGTACCGGCGCGCAGCAGGTCCTCGACGGACTCCATGGCGAGGTACGGGTTCACGGCGGCGGCGCCGTAGCCGATGAGCAGCGCGACGTGGTGGACCTCGCGGACGTCGCCGGCCTCGACCAGCAGCCCCACCTGGGTGCGCTGCTTGGTGGCGATGAGGTGGTGGTGCACGGCGGAGGTGAGCAGCAGCGAGGGGATCGGCGCGTGCTCGGCGTCCGAGTGGCGGTCCGAGAGGACGATCAGGTGCGCCCCGTTGGCGATGGCCGCGTCGACCTCGCCGCGGATCTCCTCCAGGCGGGCGGCCAGCGCCTCGCCGCCGCCGGAGACCCGGTAGAGACCCGAGAGGGTGGCGGCCTTCATGCCCGGCATGTCGCCGTCGGCGTTGACGTGGATGAGCTTGGCCAGCTCGTCGTTGTCGATCACCGGGAAGGGCAGGGTGACGCTGCGGCAGGACGCGGCGGTCGGGTCCAGCAGGTTGCCCTGCGGGCCCAGCGAGGACAGCAGCGAGGTGACGAGCTCCTCGCGGATGGCGTCCAGCGGCGGGTTGGTGACCTGCGCGAAGAGCTGCGTGAAGTAGTCGAAGAGCAGCCGGGGGCGCTCGGACAGGGCCGCGATCGGGGAGTCCGTACCCATGGAGCCGAGCGGCTCGCCGCCGGTACGGGCCATCGGCGCGAGGATGACGCGCAGCTCTTCCTCGGTGTAGCCGA
The DNA here is from genome assembly GCF_001279655.1 of Streptomyces sp. WM6372. NCBI lineage: Bacteria > Bacillati > Actinomycetota > Actinomycetes > Kitasatosporales > Streptomycetaceae > Streptomyces > Streptomyces sp. WM6372. Next base: position 27,990 of record NZ_LGDB01000116.1, read on the forward strand.
AGGTCTGCTGGCGGCGGGTGACCGAGGCGTGGGTGTGGACGATGTGCTCGCGCTCGGGCAGGTCCGTCAGCTCGATCTCGCCGGACTCCAGCCAGTCCGCGTAGGGCGCGGCGTCGGCCAGGCCGGCCTTGATCTCGTCGTCCTCGATGATCCGCTTCTGGGCGGTGTCGACGAGGAACATCTTGCCGGGCTGGAGGCGGCCCTTGCGGACGACCTTGGCCGGGTCGATGTCGAGGACGCCGACCTCGGAGGAGAGGACGACGAGGCCGTCGTCGGTGACCCAGTAGCGTCCGGGGCGCAGACCGTTGCGGTCGAGGACCGCGCCGACCTGGGTGCCGTCGGTGAAGGTGACGCAGGCCGGGCCGTCCCAGGGCTCCATCAGCGTGGAGTGGTACTGGTAGAACGCGCGGCGGGCCGGGTCCATGGAGGTGTGGTTCTCCCAGGCCTCCGGGATCATCATGAGCACCGCGTGGGGCAGCGAGCGGCCGCCGAGGTGCAGGAGCTCCAGGACCTCGTCGAAGGAGGCCGAGTCGGAGGCGTCCGGGGTGCAGATCGGGAAGATCCGCTCCAGGGCGCCTTCGCCGAAGACCTCGGAGGCCAGCTGGGACTCGCGGGCCTTCATCCAGTTGCGGTTGCCCTTGACCGTGTTGATCTCGCCGTTGTGCGCGACGAAGCGGTACGGGTGGGCCAGCGGCCAGGACGGGAAGGTGTTGGTCGAGAACCGCGAGTGGACCAGGGCCAGCGTCGAGGCGAAGCGGCGGTCGGAGAGGTCCGGGAAGAAGGGCTCCAGCTGGCCGGTGGTCAGCATGCCCTTGTAGACGATGGTGCGGGCGGAGAGCGACGGGAAGTAGACCCCGGCCTCGCGCTCGGCGCGCTTGCGCAGCACGAACGCCTTGCGGTCGAGCGCGATGTCCGTGCTCTCGCCGTCGGCGACGAAGATCTGGGAGAAGGCCGGCATGGTGGCGCGGGCGCCGTTGCCGAGCAGGTCCGGGGTGACCGGGACCTCGCGCCAGCCGAGAACCGTCAGGTTCTCCTCGGCGGCGATGGCCTCGATCTGCTCCACGGCGACGGCCTGTGCGGTGCCGTCGGCGGGGAGGAAGGCGATGCCGACGGCGTACGCGCCGGCCTCGGGGAGCGCGAATCCGGCCACCTCGCGCAGGAACGCGTCCGGGACCTGGGAGAGGATTCCGGCGCCGTCGCCCGAGTCGGGCTCGGATCCGGTGGCGCCTCGGTGCTCGAGGTTCCGCAATACGGTCAGCGCCTGCTCGACCAGCGTGTGGCTGGCCTCGCCGCTGAGGTTGGCCACAAAGCCGACGCCGCAGGCGTCGTGCTCGTTGCGCGGGTCGTACATGCCCTGCTGGGCGGGGCGACCGTCCATGGGCGACCAGGCGGTGGTGCTGAGGCCGGTCGCGGAGTGCGTGGATGCGGAACGCATCGGCTCTCCCGTCGTCGTAGCGGCATATGTGTCATAGCCGAGGGACGACGTTGGCCCTCTGCGAAATTTCGTGCAGGTTACATGATGACGGCAATCCCGAGAAGCGGATACGGCGTTTCACCATGCGGACACTGCACGCAGCAGAAAGTGCAGACTTTCGCAGCGGGGCGGGCATCGTTGCCCGGCGCGCGGCGCCCTGGTCTGATGCCCGGCGGACATGGGATCGAAACCGCCGGGTAACGGACTACTTATGTCACGGGCTGCATAGTGTCTCACTGCTTGCGCGGTCAGCCTACGGCTCCGCCGATCCAGGTTCCCAGGACGTACGTCACACCCGCGGCCGCACCGCCCAGCAGCAGCTGCCGCAGGCCGCTGTACCACCAGGTCCGCGCGGTGACCCGGGAGACGATCGCGCCGCACGCGAAGAGCCCGGCCAGCGCGAGCAGCACCGCCGGCCACAGCGACGTGGCGCCGAGCAGGTACGGCAGTACGGGGAGCAGCGCGCCCAGCGCGAAGGAGCCGAAGGACGAGACCGCGGCGACCGCCGGCGAGGGCAGGTCGTCGGGGTCGATCCCGAGCTCCTCGCGGGCGTGGATCTCCAGCGCCTGCTCGGGGTCCCGGGACAGCTGCATGGCGACCTCGCGGGCGAGCGACGGCTCGACGCCGCGCGATACATACAGCTCGGCCAGCTCCTCCATCTCGTCGACGGGGTGCTTGCGCAACTGCTGCCGTTCTATGTCAAGTTCGGCGAGGACCAGCTCGCGCTGCGAGGCGACGGAGGTGTACTCGCCGGCCGCCATCGAGAAGGCTCCGGCCGCGAGGCCCGCCAGTCCGGTGATGACGATGGTCTGCGGGGCGACGGCGCCGCCGGCCACGCCGGTCATCAGCGCGAGGTTGGAGACGAGCCCGTCCATGGCCCCGAAAACGGCCGGTCGCAGCCATCCGCCGTTGACATCGCGATGGGTGTGGTTGTCGCGGTGGGCGGTGTGCAGCGGCGCTTCGATGTCGATGATGGACATGATGGATTCCTCCCCTTTTGTACGAGCGGGTACGCGGAACCAAGCCCTGCGCGACGCGCGGGCGCCCACACCCCCGGAACACCTCGAAACTACGCACGATTTCTGCCGCCCGCCAGCAAGGAAGGCCGTACTTACCTGGGGTTTCGCGGGTCGGCGACCGGGTGACGGGGGCCTGGGCGGGGTGTTTCGCGACAAGCGACAAACCACATGCCATGGCACAAATCCCCCAAGGGCTCATGATGAGCCCCATCCACAGTGGGAGAGGCGCGCCATGGAGCCGATGAAGCTGATTGCATGCAATCCGCAGGTCCTCCTCGAACGGGCCAGGGGCGCTCTTCTCGGCCTCGCGGCGGGGGACGCGCTCGGCGCCCCCGCCGAGAACATGAAGCCCTCGGAGATCCGGGCGAAATGGGGCCGCATCGAGGGCTTCGTGTCGGACGATCCGGCGGGCACCGACGACACCGAGTACGCGATCTTCTCGGGGCTGCTGCTGGCCCGGCACGGATCGGCGCTGACCGTCTCGCACGTCGAGCGGGCCTGGCACCACTGGATCGCCGACCTCGACGAGGGGCCGTTCCGGGGCGCGGGCTTCAGCGAGCGCGGCACGCTGGAGAACCTCCGCCGCGGCCTGGCCGCCCCCATCTCCGCCCAGCACCGCCACGCCTGGTCGGACGGCCTGGCCATGCGGGCGGCCCCCTTCGGCGTCTTCGCGGCCGGGCGCCCGGCGGAAGCGGCCCGGCTCGTCGCCATCGACGGCTCGGTCAGCCACGACGGGGAGGGCATCTACGGAGGCCAGGCGGTCGCGGCCGGTGTCGCGGCGGCCATGGCGGGCGGCTCGCCCGCCTCCGTCATCTCCGCGGCCCTGTCCGTGATCCCGTCCGACTCGTGGACGGCCCGCTCCCTGCGCCGGGCCGTGACCGCGGCCCCGCGCGGCGAGCGGGCCGTGCGCTCCGCCGTGGTGATCGGCGGCTACCCCTGGACGGACCTGGCCCCGGAGGCGGTGGGCCTGGCGTTCGGCGCCTTCGCCACCTGCGGCGGCGACTTCGTCTCCTCGGTCCTCACGGCGGTGAACATGGGCCGGGACGCGGACACCACGGCGGCGGTGGCGGGCGCCCTCTCCGGCGCCCTGTCGGGCGTCACCGCGATCCCGCAGGAGTGGGCCAAGGCCATCGGCCCGGTCCGCGGATCCTGCCTCCCCTCGATGCGCGGCTACCACGTCCTGGACATCGCGGACCTCCTCACCCCGGAATCCGAGCCCTCCCGGTGACGCCCCCCGCCGTCCCCCCGACCCCGCCGGCGGTCGACGCCGCGGCGGGCACGGGGGTGCGCACCGCCGCCGCGGAGGCCGCGCGGGCCCCCGGCCCCCTCCCTCACCCGGGGGCCGCGCAGCCCCCCACCGACGTGCGGCGGATCGAAGGGGTGCTGCTCGGGCTCGCCGCGGGCGACGCCGCCGGGTGGCCCGCCGCCCGCCACCGCGCCAGCCGCATGCCCGAGTGGACCCGCCGCCTCACCCGCGAGCTCGACACCTTCGCCGAGCAGAACCAGACCACCACCCTCCCCGTCCCCATCGCCCTCAACCAGCCCCCGGAACCCCTGCGCCTCGGCCCCTCCGACGACGCCGAATGGGCCGCCTTCGCCGCCGAGTCCGTGCTCACCGCGGCCGGCGTGCTGCTCAGCGACCTCAGCCGGTCCCGCCGCATGCGGGCCGCCATCGACCTCGCCTGGAACGCCCTGGCCAGCGAGATCGCCGCGGCGGCCGAGCGCGCCCCCGAGGTGGAGTCCGCCGTCCTGCCCCTGCGCGCCCGCATCTCCGTCCGGGCCGGCCTCGGCAACCTCGCCGCCGGCCTGCGCCCGCCCGCCACCGGCCACGACAACCCGCACTACTTCGACGACGCCGCCTGCGTCCGCGCCTGCGTCCTCGCCGTCGTCCACCCCGGCGACCCGGCCGCGGCCGCGGACCTCGCCGAGTTCGACGCCCGCTACACCCAGGACGGCGACGGGGTCCACGGCGCCCGCGCCATGGCCGCCGCCATCGCGGCCGCCCTCGCCGGCGCCGACACCGACACCGCCGTCGACGCCGCCCTCGGCCAGCTCCCCGAGGCCACCGAGATCGGCCGCAACGCCCGCCACGCCGTCAAGCTCGCCCGCGTCCACGCCGAGGGCGGCGCCTTCGCCATCGTCCCCACCCTCGAGCACGAGATCGTGGACCACGTCTACAGCTACGGCATCGCCGCCGCCGAGACCGTCCCCGTCGCCCTCGCCCTGGCCACCGCCGCCCGCGGCCGCGCCGCCGAGGCCGTACCGGCCGCCGCCTGCCTGTCCCGCGTCGCGGACTCCGCACCCGCCCTCGCCGGCGCGCTCACCGGCGCCCTCGGCGGCGGTGACTCGATCCCGACCGCCTGGCGCGAGGCCTGCCGCACCCTCTCCGGCTGCTCCCTCCCCCGCCTCGCCGGCACCGATCTCGTCGAACTCGCCGCGCTGCTCGCTCGTACGGAACTCACCTCACCCAAGGGATGATTCGGACATGACGCTCACTCTCGAAGACCGGGCGGCCGGCTGCCTCGTCGGAGCCGCCGTCGGCGACGCGCTCGGCGGCCCGGTGGAGGGCTGGTCCCCGGACCAGATCGTGGAACGGCACGGCGGCCGCGTCCACGGCATCGTCGGCCCGTGGCACGAGGACTGGCGCACGGCCCGCCCCATCGCCCCGTACCACAAGGGCGATGGCCACGTCACCGACGACACCCTCATGACGCACGCGCTGGTACGGGTCTACGAAGCCGTACGGGACCACCTGGACGCGTACGCGATCGCCGAGCACCTGGTCCCGGACCTGATGACGAACCCGCGCTGGATCCCCGAACTGGAGGCGGAGGCCCTGCCCTTGCAGCGGATCTTCCTCGCGGAGAAGTGGATCGTCAGCCGCCTGCACTACGGGCACGTCGACCCCCGCGAGGCGGGCAGCGGCAACATCGTCAACTGCGGGGCGGCGATGTACATGGCGCCGGTCGGCATCGTCAACGCGGGCAATCCGGCGGGCGCGTACGCGGAGGCGCTGGACGTCGCCGGGGCGCACCAGTCCTCGTACGGGCGGGAGGCGGCGGGCGTCTTCGCGGCGGCGGTGGCCGCGGCGTGCGTGCCGGGGGCGACGGCTTCGTCGGTGGTGGACGCGGCCCTCGCGCTGGCCAAGGACGGCACGCGGGCCGCGATCGCGGCGGTGTGCGAAGCGGCCTCGCGCCACCGGGACTTCGCATCGGCCCTGGCCCCGCTCCGCGCGGCGGTGGCCCCGTACGACTCGGTCGGGCCGGACTACCGCGCGCCCTCGCTCGGCGCCCGCCGCCCCTCCCGCCTCCACGCCATCGAGGAACTGCCGATCGCGCTCGGCATGCTGGTGGTCTCCGACGGGGTGTACGAGGGCTCGGTGCTCGGCGCCGTCAACTACGGCCGGGACTGCGACTCCATCGCCACGATGGCGGGGGCGATCGCCGGAGCCCTGTCGGGCGTCTCGGCGGTCCCGCCGGCCTGGGCCAAGGAGGTGGCCGAGGCCAGCCGCCTCGACCTGCACGCCCCGGCGGCGGCACTGGCCGCGGTGACCCGCGAGATCTTCACGCGGGACCGGACCCGCCGCCGGGCCCACGAATCGGCCTTCCTCGCCCTCGCGGACCTCCGATGACCGCCTGCGACCGAGCCACCGCGCCGGCCGCCGAGCCGCCCCGGGGCGGCGGTCCGGGTCCCGCGCCCCGCACCGGGAGCGGCCGCGCGGCGGCTCCCCGCCCGGGCCACGGCGCGGGCACACCGACGGCCGTACGGGCGGCCCCGGGCGCGCCGATGGCCTCCGAAGGCCCTGCGTCGTCCCCGGACAGCGGGCCGGCCGAGTCCGTACGGCTCACCTGGGTCCAGCCGGAGGACCTGGTCGGGCACGAGCTGCGCCAGGCCGCCGAGGACGGACGGGACGCCGAGCCGCTGCTGCGCGTCTGGCTCGCGGCCGGCGGGCCCCCCGCCCCCGACCGGGCCGGCGCCTCGCGCGTCCCGGCCCCGCCGGAGCTGCGCGCACTGGCCTCCCGCCTGCTGGACGAGCTCGCGGCCCTCCCGTCCCCCCTGTCCCCGGACGAACCCACCCGCTGGCCCGACATCCGGGCGACCTGGCCCGGGCCCACAGTGCAGCCTGCCGACACCGCCCCTGACCACGGCGGACCCCGCCGGCCGGACCACCCGGCCCCGGCCCGCGCGACGCCGCGGCGGTCGGCCGCACTGGAGGCCCGGCTGGAAGCCGCCTGGACGGGTCGGGCCGTCGGCTGCCTGCTCGGGAAGCCCGTGGAGAAGCTGCCGCTGGACGCGATCCGGGCGCTGGGCCGGGCCGCCGGGAACTGGCCGCCCGACGACTGGTTCACCGAGCGCGGCGTGCCCGCGGAGCTGCTGGCCGCCCATCCCTGGAACCGGCGTTCCGCCGCCACCTCCCTCGCTGAGAACATCGACGGCATGCCCGAGGACGACGACCTGAACCACCCCCTCCTCGGGCTCCGGCTGCTCCAGCGCCACGGCAAGCGCTTCACCACCGCCGACGTCGGCCGGCTCTGGCTCGACGAGCTGCCCGCCGGGCGGACCTTCACCGCCGAGCGCCTCGCGTACCGCAACCTCCTCCAAGGGCTGGAGCCCCCGGCCACCGCCACCCACCACAACCCCTTCCGCGAGTGGATCGGCGCCCTCATCCGGGCCGACGTCCACGGCTGGACCAACCCCGGCGACCCGGCCGCCGCCGCGGCCCAGGCGTACCGGGACGCCGCCCTCACCCACACCGGCAACGGCCTCTACGCCGCCCTCTTCAGCGCCGCCGCCATCGCCGAGGCCGCCGGCGGCCGGGCCGACGTCCACACCGCGCTGCGGGCCGGGCTGGCCGTCGTACCGCCCCGCTCGCGCCTCGCCGAGGCCGTCCGCCACGCCGTCGACACCGCGCACCGGTACGCCGATTTCGACCGCGTCGTCGACCACCTCCACGAGCGCTACGGCCGCTACCACTGGGTCCACGCCGTCCCCAACACCGCCCTGATCGCCGCCGCCCTCACCCACGCCGACGGGGACTTCAGCCGCTCCGTGTGCCGCGCCGTGTCCGGTGGCTGGGACACCGACTCCAACGGCGCCACCGCCGGCTCCCTCGCCGCGCTCGTCGACCCGCACGGCGTCCCGCACCGCTGGTCCGCCCCCCTCAAGAACCGCCTCGCCACCACCGTCCCCGGCTTCGACGGCATCGGCTTCGACGCCCTCGCCCACCTCACCGCACAGGAGGCAGCCCGCCCATGACGGCCATCGCCGTGCTCGGCAGTACCAACATGGACCTCGTCGCCTACGTCCCCAAGGCCCCCCGCCTCGGGGAGACCGTCACCGGCCGCGCGTTCCGCACCGTCCCCGGCGGCAAGGGCGCCAACCAGGCCGTCGCCGCCGCCCGCAGCGGCGGGGAGGTGGTGATGATCGGCGCGGTCGGCGCCGACGGGTTCGGCGTACGGCTGCGCTCCGCGCTCACCGCGGCCGGGGTCGAGACGGCGGCCCTGCGCACCGTCGAGGGCGCCAGCGGCACCGCGCACATCACCGTCGACGACGAGGGCGGCAACAGCATCATCGTCATCCCCGGTGCCAACGGCGGGGTGACCGGCCTGGAGGCGGGCGACGCGGCGCGGATCGGCGCCGCCGACCTCCTGCTGCTCCAGCTCGAACTCCCCATGGAGGCCGTCCTCGCGGGCGCCTCGGCCGCCCGCGCGCAGGGGGTGCGTACGGTCCTCACCCCGGCCCCCGCCCGCATGCTGCCGCACGAACTGCTGGAGTTGGTGGACCTCCTGGTTCCCAACGAGCACGAGGCTGCGGCGCTGACCGGCTTCACCGACCCCCTGGGGGCCGCCGAGGCGCTGCTGCGCGACGTACCGGAGGTCGTCATCACCCTCGGCGCGGCCGGCTCCCTCTACGCCGCCCGCGGTCGGGAGCCGCTGACCGTGCCCGCTCCCCGGGTCCGGGCCGTGGACACCACCGCCGCCGGGGACACCTTCGTCGGCGCGCTGGCGGTGGCCCTCGGGGAGCGGCGTCCGATGCCGGAGGCGCTGCGCTGGGCCTCGGCGGCGGCCGCGCTCTCCGTCCAGCGCGCGGGAGCCCAGGACTCGATGCCGACCCGCGCCGAGACGGACGCCTTCGCCGCGGCCGGCTCCGCCCCCTCTCCGGCTCCGGCTCCGGCTCCCGGAGCCTCCTCGTGAACCCCGCGCAGGGGCCCCTGCAAGGAGTGCGGGTGCTGGACCTCGCCACCCTCTTCGCCGGGCCCCTCGCCGCCACCCTGCTCGGCGACTTCGGCGCCGACGTCGTCAAGGTCGAGCACCCCGTGCGCCCCGACCCCTCGCGCGGCCACGGCCCGGCCAAGGACGGCATCGGCCTGTGGTGGAAGCTGCTCGGCCGGAACAAGCGGACGATGACCCTCGACCTGTCCACCCCCGGCGGGCGCGAGACCCTGCTGCGGCTGGCCGCCACCGCCGACGTGGTCATCGAGAACTTCCGCCCGGGCACCCTGGAGAAGTGGGGGCTGGGCTGGCCCGAACTGTCCGCCGCCAACCCGCGGCTGGTCCTGGCCCGCGTCACCGCCTTCGGCCAGCAGGGCCCGTACGCCCACCGCCCCGGCTTCGGCACCCTCGCGGAGGCGATGAGCGGCTTCGCCGCGATCACCGGGGAGCCCGACGGGCCGCCGACCCTGCCGCCCTTCGGCCTCGCCGACTCGATCGCCGCGCTGACCACCGCGTACGCCGTGATGACCGCGCTCGCCGGGCGCGGGCACACCGGACACGGGCAGGTGGTGGACCTGGCCATCATCGAGCCGATCCTGACCGTGCTGGGCCCGCACCCGCTCTGGTACGACCAGCTCGGCTACGTCCAGCCGCGCACCGGCAACCGCTCCACCAACAACGCCCCCCGGAACACCTACCGCAGCGCCGACGGCCGCTGGCTGGCGGTCTCCACCTCCGCGCAGTCCATCGCGGAGCGCGTCATGCGGCTCGTCGGCCGGCCCGAGCTGATCGCCGAGCCGTGGTTCGCGACGGGCTCCGGCCGGGCCGCGCACGCGCCCGTCCTCGACGAGGCCGTCGGCGGCTGGATCGGCCGCCACAAGGCCGACGACGTGGTCGCCGCCTTCGAGGAGGCCGAGGCCGCCGTGGCCCTGGTCTACGACGTACGGGACGTCATGGCCGATCCGCAGTTCGCGGCCCTGGACAGCGTCACCGAGGTCGAGGATCCCGAACTCGGGCCGATCCGGATGCAGAACGTCCTGTTCCGGCTCTCCGAGACCCCCGGCGGGATCCGCTGGGCGGGCCGCCCGCACGGCGCGGACACCGACGCCGTACTCACCGAACTCGGCCTGTCCGAGGCCGAGATCAGCGCACTCCGGATGGAGGGGGCCCTGTGATCCTGACCTGGCTCTACGTACCCGGCGACCGCCCCGAGGTGGTCGCCAAGGCCCTGCACTCCGGGGCCGACGCCGTCATCGTCGACCTGGAGGACGCGGTGTCGGCCTCCCGCAAGGAGTACGCCCGCGCCGCCACCGCGGAACGGCTGGCCGACCGGCCCCCGGTCCCGGTCTTCGTCCGCGTCAACGCCCTGAACTCCCCCTGGGCCGGCGCCGACCTCACCGCCCTGACCGGGCTGCGCGGCCTGGCGGGGCTGCGGCTGCCGAAGATCACGGCCCCGGAGCAGATCGCCGCGGTCGCCGACCGCACCGGCGGGGTGGCACTCCACGCCATGCTGGAGTCGGCGCTGGGCGTGGAACGCGCGTACGAGATCGCCCGCGCGCACCCCGCCCTGCGCGGGCTCTCCCTCGGCGAGGCCGACCTCGGGGCCGACCTGGGCATCAGCGCCGAGGCGGGGCTGGACTGGCCGCGCTCGCGGGTGGTGATCGCGGCCCGGGCGGCGGGTCTGGCCCCGCCCGCGCAGTCGGTCTTCCCCGACATCCGGGACCTGGAGGCGCTGGCCGTCTCCTGTGCGCGCGGGCGGGCGCTGGGCCTCCTGGGCCGGGCGGCGATCCACCCGCGCCAGCTGCCGGTGATCGAGCGGGCTTATCTGCCCGGCCCGGCTGAGGTGACCGCCGCCGAGGAGATCGTCGCGGCGGCCCGCCGCTCCCCGGGGGCGGTGGCCCTGCCGGACGGCCGCTTCGTGGACCCGGCGGTGCTGGCGGGCGCGGAACGGGTCGTCGCCCTCGCGCGCCGGGAATCGCCCGTCCTCTCCTGACCCCCGGACGCAAAAGCGGAGGGGCGCCGCGCGGTGTGCGCGGCGCCCCTCCCCTGTCGTCCGGGAGACCCGGTCAGAGCTTCTTGGCGGTCTTCGGAGCCTCGGCGTCCGCCGTCCCGGCGTCCTCGGTCGCTTCGGCGGAAGCGGCCTCGGCCTCGGCCTTGACGTCGCTCTTGGCCCCGGCCCCGGCGTCCGTCTTCGGCGCGGATTCCCCGTCCGCGGGGTCCTTCGCCTCGGCGGCGCCGTCCTTCGCCTCGCCCTGGGTCTCGCCCTCCGCCCCGTCCTTGGTCTCGGGGTCGGATGCCGCGGGCCCGCGGTCCGGCTCCACGACCTCCTCGCGGCCCGGCCGCAGCTTCGCGGACAGCACGAGGTAGACCACGGCCAGGATGAAGACCACGATCGAGGTCCACACGTTCAGCCGGACGCCGAGGATGTGGTGGGCCTCGTCGACCCGCATGTACTCGATCCAGCCCCGGCCCACGCAGTACGCGGCGACGTACAGGGCGAACGCCCGGCCGTGACCGAGCTTGAAGCGGCGGTCGGCCCAGATCACGAGCGCGGCGACGCCGAGGCACCACAGCGACTCGTAGAGGAAGGTCGGGTGGTAGGTGCCGGCGACCCGGTTGGGGCCGTCGCTGATCTCGACGGCCCAGGGCAGGTCGGTGGCCCGCCCGTACAGCTCCTGGTTGAACCAGTTGCCCCAGCGACCGCAGGCCTGGGCCAGCGCGATACCGGGGGCCAGGGCGTCGGCCCAGGCCGGCAGCGGGATGCCGCGCAGGCGGCAGCCGATCCAGGCGCCCACCGCGCCCAGCGCGATCGCGCCCCAGATGCCGAGGCCGCCCTCCCAGATCTTGAAGGCGTCGACCCAGTTGCGGCCCTCGCCGAAGTACAGCTGGTAGTCGGTGATCACGTGGTAGAGGCGACCGCCGACCAGGCCGAACGGCACCGCCCACACGGCGATGTCCGCGACGGTGCCCGGCTTTCCGCCGCGCGCGATCCACCGCTTGTTGCCGAGCCAGACGGCGACGAAGACGCCGATGATGATGCAGAACGCGTAGCCGCGCAGCGGGATCGGTCCGAGATGGATCACGCCGGTCGACGGGCTGGGGATATAGGCAAGGTTCATGGCAGAGCCGACGCTACCCTGCCGGGCGGTACGGACCGCAACCCGCCCGGCAACCTGGCGCCAAATCGAGACGGGCCCGCTCAGTCCTCGCCTGCCCCCTTCGCGGCCCCGGCCGAGCCGGCCCGCGATCCCGTCCCGGTGGAAGAGGACTTCGCCACGGCCGAGGAAGAGGCCGACGGCGATCCGGATCCCGCCGTCTTCGCCCCCTTCGCGGAGGCGCTCGGCGAGGCGGAGCGCGAGGACGAGAGCGACGGGGAGGCGGAGGCGGACGGCGAGGACGAGGCGGTCCCGCCCCCGGTGCCCTTCGCGGCGGCCTCGACCTGCTCCTTGAGCTTCTGCGGGGTCACCGGGTTGGCCTGGTCGGCGAAGATGTCCTTGCCGTTCAGCAGCACGGCCGGGGTGCCCCGGAACTTCCCGGCGCGGAAGGCCTCGTAGGACTTGTTCACCCAGCTGTCGTGCGTCCCGTCCTCGACGCACTTGCGGAACTCCGGGGTGACCAGCCCGTCCACCTTGCCGGCCAGCTCCAGCAGCTTGGCGTTGTTGCCGTACGCGTCGTCCGTCTCCTGCGGCTGGTTCTCGAACAGGACGTCGTGGTACGCGGGGAACTTCCCGGCGTCCTGCGCGCAGGCGGCCGCGTTGGCGCCCTTCAGCGAGCCGCTGCCGCCCATGTTGCCGTCGATCAGGGTGACCAGGTGGTAGTCGACCTTGAGCAGGCCCTTGGCCTCCAGCTCGTGGATCGTGTCCCGGTAGTTGGTCTCGAAGGACTTGCAGGCGGGGCAGCGGAAGTCCTCCCACACCGTCAGCGTGGACTTGGCCTCGGGCTTGCCGGCCTGGATGGCGAGCGCGTCCTTGCCGCTGGCCCCGGACGGGGCGGTCACCGGGCCCCCGGCCGCGGACTTGTCGCCCTTGCCGGTGTTGGCCGCGATCAGGCCGACGACGGCCGCCAGGCCGAGGACGCCGACCACCGCCGACGCCACGACGATGGTCCGCCGCCGCTTCTCCCTCTTCTTCTCGCGCTCGCGCTCCACCTGGAGCCGCTCGCGGGCCGATCGTTTCGCATCGCGGTTCGCACCGTCGTTCTTCTCGCTCACGTTCGGCCAAACGAAGCGGGGAGGCACTCGCGTGCCTCCCCGCTCCCACTTCCACCCGATCGGACTACAGAACCCGCTCAGGGGTTCGCTCCGCCGATCGAACGCACAGGTCCGCCTGCGGGCTTCTCAGCCCCTGCGGACGCCTTCCGCGAGCTCGCCCGCCAGCGCCCGTACGGCGGCCAGCCCGGCCGGCAGGTCCGGCGCGTCCAGCAGCAGCTTCACGAACGCCGAGCCGACGATCACCCCGTCGGCGAAGCCCGCGACCTCCTTGGCCTGCACGGCGTTGGAGACGCCGAGGCCCACGCAGACCGGGATCTCGGTGGTGGCACGCGTACGGCGGACCAGCTCCTGGGCCTCGTTGCCGACCGATTCGCGGGTGCCGGTGACACCCATCAGCGAGGCGGCGTACACGAAACCGGAACCGGCGGCCGTGATGGTCGCCAGGCGCTCGTCCTTGCTGCTCGGAGCGACGACGAAGACGGTCGCCAGACCGTGCTTGTCGGCCTGCTCGCGCCACGCCGCGGACTCCTGGACCGGCAGGTCGGGCAGGATGCAGCCCGCGCCGCCCGCCGCGGCCAGCTCGGTGGCGAACCGCTCCACGCCGTAGCGGTCGATCGGGTTCCAGTACGTCATCACCAGGACCGGCGCCCCGGTCGCCGCGTGGGCCTCGCGCACGGTGCGCAGCACGTCGGCGATCTTGACTCCGCCGCGCAGGGCGATGTCGTCGGCGGTCTGGATGACCGCGCCGTCCAGGACCGGGTCGCTGTGCGGGAGGCCGACCTCGACCACGTCCGCGCCGCCCGCGATGACGGCCTTGACGGCCTCGATGCCGCCGTCGACGGTCGGGAAGCCGGCCGGCAGGTAGGCGACGAGGGCGGCCCGGTCCTCGGACTTCGCCTTGGCGAGGGTGTCGCTCAGCAGCTGGATGTTCCCCGTGCTCACTTGCTCTCCCCCGCGCCGTCGTACAGCCCGAAGTAGCGGGCCGCCGTGTCCATGTCCTTGTCGCCGCGGCCGGACAGGTTGACCACGATCAGCCCGTCCTTGCCCAGCTCCTTGCCCAGGTCGAGGGCGCCCGCCAGGGCGTGCGCCGACTCGATCGCCGGGATGATGCCCTCGGTGCGGGAGAGCAGGCGCAGGGCCTGCATCGCGGCGTCGTCGGTGACCGCGCGGTACTCGCCGCGCCCGCTGTCCTTGAGGTAGGAGTGCTCCGGGCCGATGCCCGGGTAGTCCAGGCCGGCCGAGATGGAGTACGGCTCGGTGATCTGGCCCTCCTCGTCCTGGAGGACGTAGGAGCGGGAGCCGTGCAGGATCCCGGGCTCGCCGGCCGTCAGCGTGGCCGCGTGCTCGCCGGTCTCGACGCCGTGCCCGGCGGGCTCGAAGCCGACCAGGCGGACCCCGGCGTCCGGGATGAAGGCGTGGAAGAGGCCGATGGCGTTGGAGCCGCCGCCGACGCAGGCCGCGACGGCGTCGGGCAGCCGGCCGGCGCGCTCCAGGATCTGGCGGCGGGCCTCGACGCCGATGACCCGGTGGAAGTCGCGGACCATGGCCGGGAAGGGGTGGGGGCCCGCGACGGTGCCGAAGAGGTAGTGGGTGCGGTCCACGTTGGCGACCCAGTCGCGGAACGCCTCGTTGATGGCGTCCTTGAGGGTCCGGGAGCCGGACTTCACGGCGATGACCTCGGCGCCCAGCATCCGCATCCGGGCCACGTTCAGGGCCTGGCGCTGGGTGTCGATCTCGCCCATGTAGACGGTGCACTCCAGGCCGAAGAGCGCGCAGGCGGTGGCGGTGGCCACGCCGTGCTGGCCGGCTCCGGTCTCGGCGATGACGCGGGTCTTGCCCATGCGCTTGGTGAGCAGCGCCTGGCCCAGCACGTTGTTGATCTTGTGCGAGCCGGTGTGGTTGAGGTCCTCGCGCTTGAGGAAGATCCGGGCGCCGCCGGCGTGCTCGGCGAACCGCGGCACCTCGGTGAGGGCGCTGGGCCGGCCCGTGTAGTTGACCATCAGGTCGTTGAGCTCGGCCGCGAAGGCCGGGTCGCCCTTGGCCTTCTCGTACTCGACGGCGACCTCGTCCACGGCGGCGACGAGCGCCTCCGGGATGAACTTGCCGCCGAAGTCACCGAAGTAACCCTCGGCGTTGGGAACGTGACCCTCCGGGTCCGGAATGAAGAACGAGCTGCTGGACATGGCCAGTACTCCTACGGGTGCGATGGGATGGGTGCACCGTATTGCGCCGCGGGCCCGCCGCACGCGCACCCCGCTGCGGGGGTGGGGATGCGTACGGGCGCAGCGGCCCGCGCCCGGAGCCGGTGGCCCGGGGCGGCGGACCGTGAGCGAACACCGCGCGGGGCGGTACGCCGTCACCGTCGAGGCGGTGGCGTCAGGCGTACCGGGCCCGGGCGGCCCTCGTCACAGCGCGCCTGCGGTGCGCCATCGCATGCCGTTGACCTGACCGGGCTCGGAGCCGATCACGTACCTGACCCGCCGCCCGTGCACCCGCCGGGCCGGGGCGCGGCAGCCGCGGGGGCGGCAGCCGCGCGCCAGGGGCGCGTACGCCGTCGGCACGCCGACCGGGCCGCGGCGAGCTGCCTGCGGCACGTGCGGCGTGCGGACGGAGGGGCGGACAGGGGCCATGGGACGGGTCAGCTCCGTCCGTGGCGCAGGGCGGGGTGGGCACCGGCGGCGACGAGGTCGGCCACGGCCGCCTTCGGGTCGCGTCCGGTGACCAGGGACTCCCCGACGAGGACGGCGTCGGCGCCCTCGTTGGCGTAGGCGATCAGGTCGTGCGGCCCGCGGATGCCGGACTCGGCAACCTTGACGATGTGGGCCGGGATCTCGCCGACGACGCGCTCGAAGGTGGAGCGGTCGACCTTGAGGTCCTTGAGGTTGCGGGCGTTGACTCCGATGATCTTGGCGCCGGCCGCAACCGCGCGCTCGACCTCGTCCTCGTCGTGGACCTCGACGAGCGGGGTGAGGCCGATGGACTCGGCCCGCTCGATCAGGGAGACGAGGGCCTCCTGCTCCAGGGCCGCGACGATCAGCAGCACGAGGTCGGCGCCGTAGGCGCGGGCCTCCCACAGCTGGTACGCCGTGACGATGAAGTCCTTGCGCAGGATCGGGATGTCCACGCGTGCGCGGACGGCCTCCAGGTCGGCCAGCGAGCCACCGAAACGGCGCTGCTCGGTGAGGACGGAGATGACCGCCGCACCGCCCGCCTCGTAGTCGGCGGCCAGTCCGGCCGGATCGGCGATGGCGGCCAGCGCGCCCTTGGAGGGGCTGGAGCGCTTGACCTCGCAGATCACCTTGACGCTGTCGCCGCGCAGGGCAGCGACGCCGTCCTTGGCCTGGGGCGCCTTGGCGGCACGCTCCTTGAGCTCGTCGAGGCTCACGCGGGCCTGCCGTTCGGCAAGGTCTTCGCGGACCCCTTCGATGATCTCGTCGAGCACACTCACGCGAGCGGCCCCCTTCCGGGTCGATGACGGTCGGCCGCCTTGCAGACACGTACAACTGCAAGGTCAGCAATCAAATGGTATCCGCAGGAGGCCTTGCCCTCCGCACGCGGTTGACGACGTCCCATGGAATGGACATTCGGAATCCGGGATTCATAAGGGAATCCCCCGGTCCTCACGGGGCCAGTGCGGCTCCGAACGGCAGGTTTCGGACCACCACGAAGACCAGGGCCAGCACCCCGATGACCCACCAGTGCAGCCGCCGCAGGACAAAACGCGGGGTCGGACCGCCGCAACAGGCGCGAACAAGCCACAGGATCATGAAGCCGGCGAAGACGAAGTAGCCGGCGACGGCCAGGGCATTTGCCCCCAAAGCGGTGATCAGGTCGCCCTGGGCGAAGGCGTGCGCGCTCCGCAGACCACCGCATCCGGGGCACAGGATTCCGGTCAGGCGAAATAGCGGGCAGACCGGATAGTGGCCGGGTTCATTGGGATCCACGGTGCCCACGTACGCAAACGCCAGGGCCGCCGCGGCCAGCGTGAGCCCCGGCGCGGCCAGCCGCCGGAGGCGGCCCGGCACGGGCGCGGACGGCCCGGGCACCGGCGGCACGGGCGGCTGCGCGGGCTCGGCGTAGGGGCTGCGAGGGGCGTCCACGCGCTGATTCTCTCCGCTCATGACAAAAGGCGCAGCCCAACGGGGCCGCGCCTTTCGAAACCGTTCACCGGGACGGGACCGGTCAGACCTTGGCGGCGGTCTTGTTGGCGGCGATGACCACGGCCAGGTCCTGGTGGGCGGCCTTCGGCGCACCCATGCCCGCGGCCTTCATCGCCATGCCGACCACACCACCGAGCGCGACGACGACGAGACCCGCCCAGAACCCGATCGGGTTGGCGATCACCATGAAGGCGCCGGAGATGCAGAAACCGATGAAGGCGATGATGACACCGGTCCAGGCGGCCGGGGTGTGTCCGTGGTTAGTGCCCGCCATGAGTTGCTCCTCGTTTGCTCTGTCGCGGTGCTGATCAGAAATGCTCGGTGCTCATTGTCCCGCACCGGGAGCGGTGCATGGTCAGCGGGTCGGGTCCTCGCCGCGGTCCAGGGCCTTCCACAGGTCCTCGGGCCGGTCGGGGTCCACCGCCGCCGGTTTGCGGGTACGGGGGCTGCCGTCCCGCTCGTAGCGGCCGCCCATCGCGGGCCAGCCGCTTCCGAACCGCAGCGCCAGCAGTCCGGCGACCAGGATCAGGGCCGCGCCGGCGGCCGTGATGTACGGCCAGGCCGTATGGGTCAGCTCCCCCACCCGCGCCGCGGTGTCCGCCGTCGTACGGGCGGCCTGCGCGTCCAGCGCCTGGCGGTCGTCGGCGGCCAGTACGGCGGCCAGGGCCGCGCCCAGGCCGCTCAGCGCGAGCAGCCCGGAGACCAGCAGCCGGCTCCTGCCGCGTACGGCGAACACCGCCACCAGGGCCGCGAGGCCCACGATGGCCAGGGCCGCCGGCAGCCCGGTGACGGCCCGCCCGTCCGCGGTCAGCGGCAGCGAGCCGCCCCCCACGGCGGCGGTGCCCCGGGCCCAGACGCGGCCGGAGGCGAGCAGGACGACGGTGGCGCCGAGCGCGCCGAGCAGCAGGGCGACGGCCACGCTGCGGCGGCCGCCGCGACCGTCCGGGGCCTCGGGAGCGGCGGAGGCGTCGGCGTCGGTTCGGGGTGGGGGTACGGCACTCACGTACCCACTATCCCCTACCGGCTCACGCGCCGTTCAGCCGGTTCGCCGCTCCCACCGCGCGCAGCACGGCGGCGGCCTTGTTGCGGCACTCCCGGTCCTCCAGCTCGGGCACGGAATCCGCGACGACTCCGGCGCCCGCCTGGACGTACGCCGTGCCGTCGCGCAGCAGCGCCGTGCGGATGGCGATGGCCGTGTCGGAGTCCCCGGCGAAGTCGAGGTAGCCCACGCAGCCGCCGTACAGGCCGCGCCGGGAGGGCTCCAGCTCCTCGATGATCTGCATGGCGCGCGGCTTGGGCGCACCCGAGAGGGTGCCCGCCGGGAAGCAGGCGGTCAGCACGTCGAAGGCGGTCCGGCCCTCGGCGACCCGGCCGGTGACGGTGGAGACGATGTGCATGACGTGCGAGTACCGCTCGATCGACATGAAGTCGACGACCTCGACCGATCCCGGCTCGCAGACCCGGCCCAGGTCGTTGCGGCCCAGGTCGACGAGCATCAGGTGCTCGGCGCGCTCCTTGGGGTCGGCCAGCAGTTCCTCGGCGAGCTCGTGGTCCTCCTGCGGGGTGGCCCCGCGGTGGCGGGTGCCGGCGATCGGGTGGACCATGGCCCGCCCGTCCTCGACCTTGACCAGGGCCTCGGGGCTGGAGCCGACGACGTCGAAGCCGTTCTCGAAGCGGAACAGGTACATGTACGGGGACGGGTTGGTGGCCCGCAGCACCCGGTAGACGTCCAGCGCGGAGGCGGCGCAGGGGGTCTCGAACCGCTGCGAGGGCACGACCTGGAAGGCCTCGCCGGCCCGGATCCGCTCCTTGATGTCCTCGACGGCCTCCTGGTACTTCTCCCCGCCCCACAGCGCCGAGACCGTGCCGTCCTCGAAACTCGGCGGTTCGGAGGCGGGCAGCGGGGCGGGCGTGTACGGGGCGGGCCGCGCGAGGTCGGCCTCCATCGCGTCGAGCCGGGCCACCGCGTCCGCGTACGCCTCGTCCACGCCGGTGTCGAGGTCGTTGTGGTTGATGGCGTTGGCGATGAGCTGGACCGTGCCGTCCCAGTGGTCCATGACCGCCAGGTCGGAGGTGAGCAGCATGGTCAGCTCGGGCAGCTCCAGGTCGTCGACGGTCTGCTCGCCGATGCGCTCCAGGCGGCGCACGATGTCGTAGCCGAGGTAGCCGACCATGCCGCCGGTGAAGGGCGGCATCCCGGCGGCCAGGTCACGGGGCGTGTGCAGGGCCTGGACGGTGGCGCGCAGGGCTTCGAGGGGGTCGCCGTCGGTGGGGACGCCGACGGGCGGCGTCCCGATCCAGTGCGCGCTGCCGTCCCGGACGGTCAGCGTGGAGGCGCTGCGGACGCCGACGAAGGAGTAGCGGGACCAGGAGCGGCCGTTCTCGGCGGACTCCAGGAGGAAGGTGCCCGGGCGTTCGGCGGCGAGCTTGCGGTAGAGCCCGACGGGGGTGTCACCGTCGGCCAGCAGCTTGCGGCTCACGGGGATGACGCGGCGGTCCGCCGCGAGCTTGCGGAACGTCTCAAGATCCATGGGGTGGGACCCTACCTACCTATTCGGCCAGCGGAAGGACATCGGCGTCGAAGCACGTACGGGCGCCCGTGTGGCAGGCGGCGCCGACCTGGTCGACCTTGACGAGGAGGGTGTCGGCGTCGCAGTCGAGGGCGACGGACTTCACGTGCTGGAAGTGGCCGGACGTATCCCCCTTCACCCAGTACTCCTGGCGGCTGCGGGACCAGTACGTGCAGCGGCCGGTGGTCAGGGTGCGGTGCAAGGCCTCGTCGTCCATCCAGCCGAGCATGAGCACCTCACCGGTGTCGTACTGCTGGGCGATGGCCGGGACCAGGCCGTCGGCGGAGCGCTTGAGCCGGGCGGCGATGGCGGGATCGAGGGAGGACGTACTCATGGAGGCCATTGTGCCGCGCCCGGAAGGCCGTGACCGATCACCGTCCGCCTGATGAGCGGGCAAAGCACGGCTTCCGGTCGTAGGGTGGCCCCCATGTCTACCCATGCGAAGCGCGAACGCCTGCTGCTGGCGGACCTGTTGGAGGCGGCGGGGCCGGAGGCGCCGACGCTGTGCGACGGCTGGCGGGCCCGGGAACTGGCGGCGCACGTGGTGGTCCGGGAGCGCCGCCCGGACGCGGCGGGCGGCCTGCTGCTGAACGTCCTGAAGGACCGGCTGGACAAGGCGATGGCCGAGTACACGGCCAAGCCGTACGAGGAACTGATCCAGCTGATCCGCACCGGCCCGCCGAAGATGTCCCTCTACTCGGTGAAGCAGATCGACGAGGCGGCCAACGCGGTGGAGTTCTACGTCCACTCCGAGGACGTACGGCGCGCCCAGCCCGACTGGTCGCCGCGCACGCTGGACCCGGTGTTCTCGGACGCCCTGTGGGCGCGCCTGGAGAAGCTGGCCCGGCTGACGGGCCGCCGCTCACCGGTGGGCCTGGTGCTGCGCCGCCCGAACGGCCAGACGGCGGTGGCGCACAAGGGCACCCCGGTGGTGACGGTCACCGGCGAGCCGGGCGAACTGACCCTCTTCTGCTTCGGCCGCCAGGACGCGGCCGCGGTGGAGCTGGACGGCCCGAAGGAGGCCGTCGCCAAGCTGACGGTGGCCAAGCTCGGCATTTAGCCGCCGTGCGGTGCCGGGCCGGCCGGCCGGCCCGGCCCGGCTCAACGGCCAGCGGTCAGCGGTCAGCGGTCAGCGGTCAGCGGTCAGCGGTCAGCGGTCAGCGGTCAGCGGACCGGGTGGCCCGCCTCGCGCAGGGCGCCCTTGACCTGGCCGATCCGCAGGTCACCGAAGTGGAACACCGAGGCGGCGAGCACCGCGTCGGCTCCGGCCGCGATCGCCGGGGCGAAGTGCTCCAGCCGCCCGGCGCCGCCCGAGGCGATCACCGGCACGGTCACGTGCTCCCGCACCGCCGCGATCATCTCGGTGTCGTACCCGTCCTTCGTGCCGTCCGCGTCCATCGAGTTCAGCAGGATCTCCCCGGCGCCCAGCTCGGCCGCCCGGTGCGCCCACTCGATCGCGTCCATGCCGGTGCCCTTGCGGCCGCCGTGCGTGGTGACCTCGAAGGAGCCGGTGGCGGTGCGCCGGGCGTCCACGGACAGCACGAGCACCTGCCGCCCGAAGCGCTCCGCGATCTCCCGGATCAGCTCGGGCCGCGCGATGGCGGCGGTGTTCACGCCGACCTTGTCCGCACCGGCCCGCAGCAGCTTGTCCACGTCCTCCGCGGTGCGGACGCCGCCGCCCACGGTCAGCGGGATGAACACCTGCTCGGCGGTCCGCCGCACCACGTCGTACGTGGTCTCGCGGTTCCCGGACGACGCGGTGATGTCGAGGAAGGTCAGCTCGTCGGCGCCCTCGGCGTCGTACAGCTTGGCCATCTCCACCGGGTCGCCGGCGTCCCGCAGGTTCTGGAAATTGACGCCCTTGACGACGCGGCCGTTGTCCACGTCGAGGCAGGGGATCACTCGTACGGCGAGGGTCATGCGGATGCCTCCTGCACCGGGCCGTACGCCTCGACCTCGACCTCGACGACCATGCTGGGGTCGACGAAGCCGGAGACGATGATCATCGATGCGGCGGGGCGGACGGCGTCGAACAGCTGCTTGTGGGCGCGGCCCACGTCCTCCACGTCCCGGGCGTGCGTGAGGTACATCCGGGTGCGGACCACGTGCTCGGGGCCGAGACCGGCCTGGGCGAGGGCCTTGAAGGCGACGCCGAAGGCGCCCATGGCCTGGTCGTAGGGGCCGTTGGCGTCGGCGGCGGTGCAGCCGGAGACCAGCACGAGGCCGTTCGGGAGCTGCACGGCGCGCGAGTAGCCGATGACGTCCTCGTAGGCGCCGCCCGAGGAGATGCGGCGTACGTCGGAGGAGTTGCTCATGCGGAGACCACCTTCAGGGCTTCTTCCAGGGTGAAGGCCTTCGCGTACAGGGCCTTGCCGACGATCGCGCCCTCGACGCCCAGCGGCACCAGGGCGGCCAGCGCCCGCAGGTCGTCCAGCGAGGAGATGCCGCCGGAGGCCACGACCGGCCGGTCGGTGGCGGCGCAGACGTTCTTCAGCAGCTCCAGGTTGGGCCCGGTCAGCGTGCCGTCCTTGCCGATGTCGGTGACGACGTACCGGGCGCAGCCCTCGGAGTCCAGGCGCGCGAGGGTCTCGTAGAGGTCCCCGCCCTCGCTGGTCCAGCCGCGGCCCTTGAGCGTCGTACCGCGTACGTCGAGCCCGACCGCGATCTTGTCGCCGTGCTCGGCGATGGCCTTGGCGGCCCACTCGGGGGTCTCCAGGGCGGCGGTGCCGAGGTTGACGCGGGTGCAGCCGGTGGCGAGGGCCGCGGCGAGCGAGGCGTCGTCGCGGATGCCGCCGGAGAGCTCGACCTTGATGTCCATGGCGCCGGTGATCTCGGCGACGAGCGCGCGGTTGTCACCGGTGCCGAAGGCAGCGTCGAGGTCGACGAG
Organism: Streptomyces sp. WM6372; assembly: GCF_001279655.1. Lineage (NCBI taxonomy): Bacteria > Bacillati > Actinomycetota > Actinomycetes > Kitasatosporales > Streptomycetaceae > Streptomyces > Streptomyces sp. WM6372. The sequence continues at coordinate 50,522 of NZ_LGDB01000116.1, forward strand.
GTGGAGCCACTCGGCGCCGGAGGCCTGCCAGGCGAGGGCGGCCTGGAGCGGGGACCCGTAGGAGGTCTCGCTGCCGGACACGCCGTGCACGAGGCGGACGGCCTGGCCGTCGCGGACGTCGACGGCAGGCAGCAGTTCGAGCTTGCTGGCGGGCATCAGAGGGTCTCGATCCAGTTGGTGAGGAGCTGGGCGCCGGCGTCGCCGGACTTCTCGGGGTGGAACTGGGTCGCCCACAGGGCCCGGTTCTCCACCGCCGCGACGAAGGGCTCGCCGTGGGTGGCCCAGGTGACCTTGGGGGCGCGGATGGCCGGGTTGGTGACCTCCAGGCTCCAGTCGCGCACCGCGTACGAGTGCACGAAGTAGAACCGGGCCTCGTCGTCCAGGCCCTTGAAGGCCTGGCTGTCGGCCGGGGCGTCCACGGTGTTCCAGCCCATGTGGGGCACGATCGGGGCGCGCAGCGGCTCGACGGTGCCGGGCCACTCGTCGAGGCCCTCCGTCTCCACGCCGTGCTCGATGCCGCGCTCGAAGAGGATCTGCATGCCGACGCAGATGCCCATGACGGGCCGCCCGCCGGAGAGCCGGCGGCCGATGATCCAGTCGCCGCGGGCGTCCTTGAGCCCCTGCATGCAGGCCGAGAAGGCCCCGACACCGGGCACGAGCAGCCCGTCGGCGTCCATGGCCTTGTCGTAGTCGCGGGTGATCTCGACGTCCGCCCCGACCCGCGCCAGCGCGCGCTCGGCGGAACGTACGTTTCCGAAGCCGTAGTCGAAGACCACGACCGTCTTGGTCGGACGGGATGCGCTCATTCCCAAATCCCCTGGATTCGCAGGACTCCGGCGGCGAGGCACATCGCGGAGCCGATGGCGAGCAGGATGACGACCGATGCGGGCATCTTCTGCTTCTGGAAGGAGTAGACGCCGCCGGCCAGGAAGAGGCCGACGACGATCAGGATGGTGTTGAGGCCGTTCACGGCTAGAGGGCGCCCTTCGTGGAGGGCAGGATTCCGGCGGCGCGCGGGTCGAACTCGGCGGCGTAGCGCAGGGCGCGGGCCAGCGCCTTGAACTGGCACTCCACGATGTGGTGGGCGTTGCGCCCGTACGGGACGTGGATGTGCAGGGCGATCTGGGCCTGCGCGACGAAGGACTCGAAGATGTGCCGGGTCATCGTCGTGTCGTACTCGCCGATCATCGGCGCCATGTTCTCGGGCTCGGTGTGCACGAGGTAGGGGCGGCCGGACAGGTCGACGGTCACCTGGGCGAGGGACTCGTCGAGCGGCACGGTGCAGTTGCCGAAGCGGTAGATGCCGACCTTGTCGCCGAGGGCCTGCTTGAAGGCGGCGCCGAGCGCGAGCGCGGTGTCCTCGATGGTGTGGTGGCTGTCGATGTGCAGGTCGCCGTCCGTCTTGACCGTGAGGTCGAAGAGGCCGTGGCGGCCGAGCTGGTCGAGCATGTGGTCGTAGAAGCCCACGCCCGTCGAGACGTCGACCTTGCCGGTGCCGTCGAGGTTTATCTCGACGAGGACCGAGGTCTCCTTCGTGGTCCGTTCGACCCGTCCGATGCGGCTCATGCGTGCTGCTCCTTCTTCAGTGCGCGAACCGCTTCCAGGAACGCGTCGTTCTCGGCCGGGGTGCCGGCGGTGACCCGCAGCCATCCCGGTACGCCGTTGTCCCTGACCAGGACACCCTGGTCGAGGATCTTCCGCCAGGCGGTGTGCGAGTCCTCGAACTTCCCGAACTGGATGAAGTTCGCGTCGGACTCGGTGACCTCGTAGCCGATGGCCCGCAGCTCGGTGACCAGGCGGTCCCGCTCGGCCTTGAGCTGTTCGACGTAGCCGAGCAGGGTGTCGGTGTGCTCCAGGGCGGCCAGCGCGGTCGCCTGGGTGACGGCCGACAGGTGGTACGGCAGGCGTACGAGCTGGACGGCGTCGACCACGGCCGGGTGCGCGGCCAGGTAGCCCAGGCGCAGCCCGGCGGCGCCGAAGGCCTTGGACATGGTCCGGGAGACCACCAGGTTCGGCCGGCCCTCGATCAGCGGCAGGAGCGAGTCGCGGTGGCTGAACTCCACGTACGCCTCGTCCACGACGACGAGGGAGGGCTTGGCCGCCTGCGCGGCCTCGTAGAGCGCGAGGACGGTCTCCGCCTCGACCGCGGTACCCGTGGGGTTGTTGGGCGAGGTGATGAAGACGACGTCGGGTGTGTTCTCGGCGATGGCCTGCTCGGCCGCCTCCACGTCGATGGTGAAGTCCTCGCGGCGCGGGCCGGAGATCCAGCCGGTGCCGGTGCCGCGCGCGATCAGCGCGTGCATGGAGTACGAGGGCTCGAAGCCGATCGCGGTCCGCCCGGGCCCGCCGAAGGTCTGCAGCAGCTGCTGGATGACCTCGTTGGAGCCGTTGGCGGCCCATACGTTCTCCCGCGCGACCGGGTGCTTGCCGGTGCGGGTGAGGTACGCGGCCAGCTCGGTCCGCAGCTCGACCGCGTCCCGGTCGGGGTAGCGGTTGAGCGTGCGGGCGGCCTCGGCGACGCGCTCGGCGATGCGCCGGACCAGCGCCTCGGGGAGCTCGTACGGGTTCTCGTTGGTGTTCAGCTGGACGGGCACGTCGAGCTGCGGGGCGCCGTACGGCGTCTTGCCGCGCAGTTCGTCCCGGATGGGGAGGTCGTCGATGCCGGTCATGCCTGCGGGACCTTCCAGCCGAAGCGCGCCTTGAGGGCCGCGCCGTGCGCCGGCAGGTCCTCGGCCTCGGCCAGCGTCACCACGTGGTGGGTGACCTCGGCGAGGGCCTCGCGCGTGTAGTCGACGATGTGGATGCCGCGCAGGAAGGACTGCACGGACAGGCCGGAGGAGTGGCAGGCGCAGCCGCCGGTGGGCAGCACGTGGTTGGACCCGGCGCAGTAGTCGCCGAGCGAGACCGGTGCCCAGGGGCCGACGAAGATCGCGCCGGCGTTCCGTACGCGGGCGGCCCAGGCCGCGGCGTCGGCGGTCTGGATCTCCAGGTGCTCGGCGCCGTACGCGTCGACGACCTTGAGGCCGTCCTCCAGGCTGTCGACCAGGACGATCGCGGACTGCTTGCCGGCGAGGGCGGGCTTGATCCGGTCCTCGACGTGCTTGGTGGCCGCGACCTGCGGCTCCAGCTCCTTCTCGACGGCGTCCGCGAGCTCCGCGGAGTCCGTGACGAGCACGGCGGCGGCCAGCGGGTCGTGCTCGGCCTGGCTGATCAGGTCTGCCGCGACGTGCACCGGGTCCGCCGTGGAGTCCGCGAGGACGGCGATCTCGGTGGGGCCGGCCTCGGTGTCGATGCCGATCTTCCCGGTGAAGTAGCGCTTGGCGGCGGCGACCCAGATGTTGCCGGGGCCGGTCACCATGTTGACCGGCAGGCAGTCCTCCGTGCCGTACGCGAACATCGCGACGGCGACGGCCCCGCCGGCCGCGTACACCTCGTCCACGCCGAGGAGCGCGCACGCGGCGAGGATCGTCGGGTGCGGCAGGCCCCCGAACTCCTTCTGCGGCGGGGACGCGAGCGCGATCGACTCGACGCCCGCCTCCTGTGCCGGTACGACGTTCATGACGACGGAGGACGGGTAGACGGAGCGGCCGCCCGGGGCGTACAGGCCCACGCGCTCGACCGGAACCCACTTCTCGGTCACGGTTCCGCCGGGGACCACCTGGGTGGTGTGCTCGCCGCGGCGCTGCTCGCGGTGGACGATCCGGGCACGCCGGATCGACTCCTCCAGCGCGGCGCGGACGGCGGGGTCGAGCTCGGCGAGGGCGGTCTTGAGGGCCTCGGCGGGGACCCTGACCTGCTCCAGCGTGACGCCGTCGAACTTCTGCGCGTACTCGATCAACGCCGCCGTGCCGCGATGATGGACGTCCTCGCAGATGGGCCGCACCTTCTCCAGGGCAGCTTCTACGTCGAACTCGGCACGGGGCAGCAGATCGCGCAGGGCGCCGCCCTCGGGGAGGGCGTCACCGCGCAGGTCGATACGAGAGATCACCTCCCAATTCTCTCAGACCGTCTCCCGCCACCGTTCGCCCGTATCACTGGCTGATACACGCCCCGGATGTCACTGGCGCCCACTAGCGTTCCCCTACACGTATCCACAGCGGAGGGGGGCCGCCATGGCGGAGCCACGGGTGGGCGAGGAGCCCGCGGATCTCACCGATCCCGAACGCCGCATGTGGCAGGCGTACCGGACGGGCAGCATGTGCGACCTGAGCGCCCGCGCCGCCAACGAGGACGATCCGCACGACAGCGGACGCAACTGGGGCGCCGGGCGCAGCGTCCGCGCCCAGGTGGTGGCGCTGCTGCTGCTCCACGGGCCGCCGCCGGTGCCGGGCCGGGTGGCCTCGCTGAAGCTGCGCGGCGTACGGATCACGGGGCGGCTCGACCTGTCGGGCGGGACCGTACAGCCGTACGTCGAACTCCAGTCCTGTCGCTTCGACAGTGAGATCCAGCTGTCCGAGACCCGGTTCATCACCCTGCGCATGATCAACTGCGCGATACCGCGGCTGGACGCCTCCCGGCTGCACACCGAGGGCGATCTGCACCTGCCGCGCTGCCGCGTGGCCCGCGGGATCCGGCTGACCGACGCCCAGATCGGCACCGACCTGCTGATCAGCCAGGCCGTGGTGCGGCGGGACAACAAGGGGCGGGCCATCGCCGCGGACGGGATGTCGGTCGCGCAGGACTTCCAGGGCGAGCTGCTGGAGACGGACGGGGAGGTGAGCCTGCGCGGCGCGAAGGTCGGCGTGTCGATGAACCTGCGCGGGGCCCGGCTGCGCAACCCGCACGGGCGGCGCGCGCTGAACGCCCCGCAGCTGACCGTCGAGCGGACCCTGTACCTGACCTCGATCGCCCTCGACTACGTCCCCGGCGACTCCGGCTCCTCCACTCCCCCGTACGGGCTCGGCCAGACGCCCACGCGCGGGCAGCGGGCCCAGCGCTTCGAGTGCCGGGGCGGGCTGCGCCTGGACGACGGACGCTTCGGCGACGCGGTCGACTTCTACGGCGCCCGGTTCGTCCTCACCGCGGAGCAGGAGGTCTCGCTGCGCCGCATCCAGACCCCGGAGCTGCGGTTCGTCGGGGAGCGGCCGGAGCGGGGGCGGGTGGTGCTGTCGGGGGCGAAGGTGGTCAAGCTGGTGGACACCTCCACCAGCTGGCCCGGCCCCGGCGGGGTGTCGATGGAGGGGTTCGCGTACGAGAACCTCGCGCCGCGCGGCCACTTCCCGCTGGCGCGCCGGCTGGACTGGGTGGCGGCGGCCACCCCCGAGTACTCGCCGGAGCCGTACGAGCGGCTGGCCTCCGTACTGCGCGCCAGCGGCGAGGACGCGGACGCCCGCGAGGTACTGCTGGCCAAGCAGCGCCGGCGCCGGACCACTCTGCCGCCGGCGCTCAAGGCCTGGGGGTACCTCCAGGACTGGACGGTGGCGTACGGGTACCGCCCCGGCCGGGCCGCGCTGTGGATGGCGGTGCTGTGGGCGGCGGGCGCCCTGCTCTTCTTCCGGCACCAGCCGCCCCCGATCAAGGCGGACGAGCACCCGCACTGGGACCCGGCGCTGTACGCGCTGGACCTGCTGCTCCCCGTGATCGATCTCGGTCAGGACGGCCAGTGGGACGTGGAGGGCGGCTGGCAGTGGGGCTCGGCGGCGCTGGTCCTGCTGGGCTGGACCCTGGCGACGACGGTGGCGGCGGGAGCCTCGCGGCTGCTGCGGCGGGGGTGAGCGGGAAGAGCGGGAACAACGGAGGTGACAGGCCCTGGCCCCCGGCCACTACCCTGTGCCTCGTGACCTCCGTTCGCCTGCCCCTCTTCCCGCTGAACTCGGTGCTGTTCCCGGGACTCGTCCTCCCGCTGAACGTCTTCGAGGAGCGTTATCGCGCCATGATGCGCGAGCTGCTGAAGACGGGCGAGGACGAGCCGCGCCGCTTCGCGGTCGTCGCGATCCGCGACGGCCGGGAGGTCGCGCCGACCGCGCCGGGCCTGCCGGACCAGACGGCGCTGCCCGAGCGGGGCCCGACGGCGGGCTTCGGCCCGGACCCCGTCCAGGCCTTCCACCGGGTGGGCTGCATCGCGGACGCGGCGACGATCCGGGAGCGGGAGGACGGCAGCTTCGAGGTCCTGGCCACCGGTACGGCGCGGGTGCGCCTGCTGTCGGTGGACGCCTCGGGCCCGTACCTGGTCGCGGAGCTGGAAGAGCTCCCGGAGGACGCGGGCGACGGTGCGGGCGCGCTGGCGGAGGGGGTCCTGCGGGCCTTCCGGAACTACCAGAAGCGGCTGGCCGGAGCCCGGGAGCGGTCCTTGACCTCGGGCGCGGACCTGCCGGACGAGCCGTCGGTGGTCTCGTACCTGGTGGCGGCCGCGGCCGTACTGGACATCCCGGCGAAGCAGCGGCTGCTCCAGGCGCCGGACACCGCGACGCGGCTCGCGGAGGAACTGAAGCTGCTGCGCGCGGAGACGGCGGTCATCCGCCACCTGCCGTCGCTGCCGGCGGTGGACCTGACGCGCGCGCCGACGAGCCCGAACTGACGGCGAAGGACTGATGGCGAAGAAGAAGGCCCCGGCGGGGACACCGGCGATCGCGGCCCTGACCTCCGCGCAGGCGGAGTTCACGGTCCACGCGTACGAGCACGACCCTGCGCACCCCTCGTACGGCGAGGAGGCGGCGCAGGCCATGGGGGTCTCCCCGGACCGGGTCTTCAAGACGCTGGTCGCGGAGGTGGACGGCGTGCTGACGGTGGCGGTGGTCCCGGTGTCGGGAAGCCTGGACCTGAAGGCGCTGGCGACCGCGGTCGCCGGGAAGCGGGCGGCGATGGCCGACCCGGCACTGGCGGAGCGCACGACGGGTTACGTGCGGGGCGGCATCTCCCCGCTGGGCCAGCGCAAGCGGCTCCGCACGGTGGTGGACGAGTCGGCGGCGGCGCACACCACGATCTGCGTCTCGGCGGGCCGCCGGGGCCTGGAGGTGGAACTCCCGCCCGCCACCCTGACGGCCCTGACGGGCGCCACCCTGGCCCCCATCGGCCGTTCGTAGCCACCGCGCCTCGAACGCCGGCGGGGCTGATGTCAGCCCGTCGGGCGTTCGAGGACCGGGTCCGGGCGGAGTCCTCCGGTCGGGGGTCCCTCCCGGACGAAGTCCGGGGGAGGGAGAAGGGCGGGGAAGGGCAAGCCCCGCGCGCGGCGGCCCGCCCCCTCGCGATCAGGCTCGCGGGGGCTCCGGCGCGGACGGGTCCGACGGGGCCGGGGCAGGGGTCCCGTGGACGTGGGCAGGGGGATAGACGCCCCGCTCGGCGTCGGCCGGGTCCTCGTCGTGCGGGGTCCACAGGGCCGTCAGGCCGAGGTGGACGGCCACGGCGACCATCGGCCAGACCAGCAGCACCCCCTGCGCCAGCAACTGCAGCGGCGCATCGAACGGCACGCCCTTGCCCGCCTTCACCGCTGCGGCGGCCACGTCCGAGGACGGCCCCAGCCACAGCCCCATCCGCCATCCCACCAGCGCGGCGAAGCAGGATCCGAGCACCAGCCCGACGACCAGCGGGACACCGCCCCGGCGCCGCCACAGGAACACGAGCACCGCGCTCAGCACGCCGAATCCGACCGACAGCAGGAAGAACGTCCCGTCGGACCCGATCCGGGCCTCGCTCTCGGAGTTCTTCAGGAAGACGGCCTCGCCGTTCGAGACGTACTGCGCCTTCGGCGCCAGCCACGCCCACAGCACTCCGAGCAGCACGCCGGCCACCCCGATCACCAGGGCCACGGCGGCCCCGTCGCGGATGTCCGCCGGGGTGATGCCCCCGACGGAGCCGCTCCGCTTCTCGGGCGGCAGCGGCGGTTCGTGCGGGGAGGGCGTGGTCACGGCTTCGGTCACCCCCACATCGTGCCAGGTGCCGACGGCGTCGGCGTCAGCGGACCGCCGCTTCGGCCCACCGGGGCCCGGGCGGGCGCCGCTCCGGCGGCCGCCCATCGCTTCAGCGAACGGCCGCCCGCCGGTACGCCCACGTCGCGACGGCCAGGGAGAGCACCCCCACCACCGCGCACACCCCGAGGTCGAGCCCGACCGCCGCCCAGTCCGGATGCGGCGCGAAGGTCCGCGCGAACGCCTCCACCCCGTACGTGGACGGCAGCAGGTCCCGCGCCCACACGATCACCCCCGGCATCCGCTCCGGCGGCAGCACCCCCAGCAGCAGCGCCGCCGACATGCCGAGCTGTCCGGCCAGCGTGGCCAGCTCCTGCCGCGGCGCCAGCAGCCCGAGCGCCGCCCCCAGACCGGCCAGGGCGGCACCGGCCAGCGGCACCACCGCGGCCAGGATCCACAGCCCGCCCATCGGCAGCCCGAACAGCAGGCATCCGAACACCGCCGTGACGAGCGTGCCCGGCAGCGTGAAGGAGGCGTACGCGGCGGCCGCGCCCAGCACCACCGAGGCGGGCGGCACGGGCAGCGTGGCGTAGTGGTCCAGGCCCCCGCTGGCCCGCAGCTGCCCGAAGTACTGGGCGAGCAGGTTCAGCGCGACGAAGGCGACGACCAGTACGGACGAGCCCGCGACGACGGCCCGGGCCTCCGAGCCCCCGTCCACCACGCCCCGCATCAGGATCATGATCCCGACGGACTGGAAGGTGGCCACGAACAGCAACGGGATACGGGACACCCGGGCCCGGGACAGCTGCGCCCGGTACACGGCGGCCAGCGCGGGGAACAGCCGCGCCTGCGGTGCGAGCACCCCCACGGCGGTGGTGCCGGTGGCAGTGGTGCCGGCAGCGGTGCCGACGGCGGTCGTGCTCACGACTTCACCAGACCCTTCGAGGCACGCCCGCCCAGCGCGAGGTAGACGTCCTCCAGGCTCGGGGTCGCCAGCGTGAAGTCGTCGAGGGCGGCGAAGGCCGGCCCGCCGCTCACCGCCGCGACCGCCGCGCGCGCCTCGTCGGGAGCCAGCCGCAGCACCCACCGGCGCCCGGCCCCGGCCGCCTCCGGCGCGAGCGCCGCGACCTCCGGCACCTCCAGAGGCGGCGCGGTGCGCCACACCAGCTCCAGCCGGACCTCGCCGGAGACCCGGGCCTTCAGGCCCGCCGGGGAGTCGCAGGCGATCACCCGGCCCTGGTCGATGACGGCGACCCGGTCCAGGACGGTCTCGGCCTCGATGACGTTGTGCGTGACGAGCAGGACGGTGGCCCCGTGCCGGGCGCGCCGCCGGTCCACGGCCGCCCACACGGCCCGCCGGGCCACGGGGTCCATACCGGTGGTGGGCTCGTCGAGGACCAGCACCGGCCGCTCCCCGACGAGCGCGGCGGCGAAGCAGGCGAGGCGCCGCTGTCCGCCGGAGAGCTTCTTCAGGGGCCGCCCGGCGATCGCGGTCAGCCCGAGTTCCTCCAGTACGGCGTCCCGCTCGGCCCGCGCCGCCCGTACGCCGAGCCCGCGCAGCCGTCCCGTGGTCTCGGCGGCCAGCGCCACCGTGAGCTCGTCGAGGGCGGTGGATTCCTGCCCCAGGTAGGCGAGCAGCCGGGAGGCCCGCTCGGGGTGGCGTACGAGGTCGTGGCCGAGCAGGGTCACGGACCCGGAGTCGGGCCGCATCAGGCCGGTGAGCTGGCGGACCAGGGTGGACTTGCCGGCGCCGTTGGGGCCGAGCAGGCCGAAGATCTCGCCGCGCCGGACGTCCAGGCAGACCCCGTCGGTGGCCCGGGTCTCGGGGAGGGCGGGAGCCCCGCGCCGGCCCCGTACCGCGGGGTACGTCTTGACCAGGTCACGCACCGCGCAGACCACGTCCGAAGCCGCGTCCGCGGCCACTGCCGTGTTCGGTTGTGCTGATGCTGTGCCCGTACTCACGAGGGAGCAGCCTACGCGGCTTTCGTCCGGCCACCGCCGGGAGGTGCCCCCGACGCCCCGGTCGGCATGGATGCGCGCGCCCCGCCCGCGTCCCGCCCGCGCCCTACTCGGCCGTCGGTCCCGTCGGTCCCGCGGGCACGGCGGCGGGGGTGCCGGCGACGTGTTCGGCGGCCGCGCGGACGTCGATCTCCCGCCAGAACCCGGCGCGGATGGCGTAGCGGTCGTGCTCGTCGATCTGGTCGTCCTTGTGCGCGAGCAGCCCGAACCGGGCGGCGTAGCGCAGCAGCTCCCCGTCGATGCGGTGCGGGATCCGCGGGTACATCGTGGCGAGTTTCTGCAGGTGGACGGTTTCCGGGAGGCGTTCCATCCAGCGCCGGGCGAACACCTGGCCGACCTCGAAGGGGTCGCCGCCGACGGTGGTGATGTCCTCCTCGCGGTCCGCCCAGCGCTGCTCCGCGCTGGTGAGCTGGGCGAGGGTGGGCAGCGAGGCGGTCTCGGCGGGCTCGCCCAGCGGTCCGGCCCGGTCGATCCAGCCCTTGTCGGAGGACCAGCGCAGGGCGCTGCCGGCCGGGGGCTGGGGGCTCCCGTGGCCGTGGCCGCCCGTGGGGCCGGGCTGCTGGCCGGGGGCGCGCAGCGAGCCGGCGAGGTCCTTGGGCGTGGGTACGGTCTTTCCGCCGGCGGTGGGGGCGGGCACGGGGGCGCCGCCGCCCTCGGGCTCGGCGGGGGCGGGGGCCGCGGCTCCGTTGGCGCCGGCGCTGCGGGCGGCTTCGGCGAGGGCCGCCTCGGGCAGCGGGGCGGAGAGGATGGCGGCGATCTCGGGGCGCGGTGCGGGCGGCGGGGCGCACAGTCCGGCGAGGTCCTTGGCGCGGACGGCCCGGGTGATCCAGGCCCGGTCCAGGACGCGGCGCTCGTCGGCCTCGGCGACGAGGTCCTCGGACTGGTTGTAGTCGCCGTCGGCGGCCTGGACGGCCCACAGGTGGACGGCGACCCCGTGTTCCTTGGCGGACATCAGGCCGGGCAGCAGGTCCCCGTCGCCCGTGACGAGTACGACGTCGGAGCAGGCGCGGTTGCGGGCCAGCTCGGTGAGCTCGGCGTGCATGGCGGCGTCCACGCCCTTCTGCGCCCAGCGGCCGTCGCTGCGGGTCAGTGCGCCGAGGCGGACGGTGACGCGGGACATGACGCGCAGCCGCCGGTGCTCGGGCTGGGGCACCCGGTCGGGTGCGCCGTCGAACCAGTAGATGCGCAGCAGGGGCTGCTCGGTGTCGGCCTCGGCACGCTCGCGCAGGCCCTGGATGAGGGCGGCATGGTCGACGGTGATGCGGGAGCGGGAGGGCTCCCCGGCGAGAAGACTGGCGGCGGCGCCCAGCAGATAGCCGGCGTCCACCAGGACGACGCAGCGGTCCACGCGTACCACCCTCTTCCCTGGGGTTCCTCTGTGTGTGTCGCGGGTTCCCCGAGTCTGCCCGACCGCAAGGGTGTTGACGGCCGGAACTCGATCATCGGCGTGGCGGATCTTTCACCCGCGCCGAAGGGAGGGCCGGCCGACTACGCGCAGTAAAGATCCAAAATGCGAGGTTTGTGGCGCCGTGTGAGGGTGAAGGCGGTCCTGGCCCCTAGACCCTCACGGAGGCTCCACCATGGCCAAGAACAAGAACCGCCAGCACGAACAGAAGCAGCAGCCCCGCTCGTCGGCACAGGATCCGTCGAAGAGCTCGACGGAATCGGTGTCCGAGCCCTCGGGCGGCTCCCCGAGTCCGATGGACATGGCTCGCAAGGGCAAGCAGAAGAAGTTCGGCCACAACTGACGCCTCCGCGAGCACCACGTACGAGGGCGCGCCCAGAGCTCTGGGCGCGCCCTTCTTCACGTTCGGCCGCGGGCGGGGGCCGGTCCGCGGACCCCCGCGACCGGCCTCATCCGGCCAGGCAGGACGGCCCGAGGAGCACCTTGAGGTCGCCGAAGAGCGCCGGGTCGGGCTGCACCCGGTGCTTGTCGAGGCGCAGCACGGTGGTGGAGCGCGGCCCCTGGAGCTTGATCCGGACCTCGGTGTTGCCCTTGTGGTGCCGCAGGATCTCGCCCAACCGGGTGACCATCGGAGGAGTGACCTTGACCGTCGGGATGGTGAGGACGACGGGTGCGTTCGTCCCGGACGAGGAGAGGTCGGGAACCATCATCTCCATGGCGACGAGCCGGGGGACGTCCTCGCGCTTGTCGAGGCGGCCCTTGACGAAGACGACGGTGTCCTCGACCAGCTGGGTGGAGACGAGCTGGTACGTCGCGGGGAAGAACATGCACTCGATGGATCCGGCGAGGTCCTCGACGGTGGCGATGGCCCAGGCGTTGCCCTGCTTGGTCATCTTGCGCTGGAGGCCCGAGATGATGCCGCCGATGGTGACGACGGCGCCGTCGGAGTGCTCGCCGCCGGTCAGCTGGGAGATGCCGGCGTCCGTCTTGTCGGAGAGGACGTGCTCCAGGCCGAAGAGCGGGTGGTCGGAGACGTACAGGCCGAGCATCTCGCGCTCCTGGGCGAGCAGGTAGGACTTCTCCCACTCCACGTCGGAGAACTCGACGTCGAGCCCGAAGCCCGGCTCGTCGCTCGCGCCCTCGTCACCCATGGTGCCGAAGAGGTCGAACTGGCCCTCGGCCTCCTTGCGCTTGACCGCGACCACGTTGTCGATCATCGACTCGTGGTGGGCGACCAGGCCCTTTCGGGTGTGGCCCATCTCGTCGAAGGCGCCGGCCTTGATCAGCGACTCGACCGTGCGCTTGTTGCAGACGACGGCCTCTACCTTGTCCAGGAAGTCGGGGAAGGTGGAGTACTTCCCCTTCGCCTTCCTGGTCCTGATGATCGACTCGACGACGTTCTGGCCGACGTTGCGCACCGCGGTCAGCCCGAAGAGGATCACGTCGTCGCCCTGGGCCGCGAAGTTCGGCTCGGACTCGTTGACGTTCGGCGGGAGCACCTTGATGCCCATGCGCCGGCACTCGTTCAGGTAGATCGCGGACTTGTCCTTGTCGTCCTTGACCGAGGTGAGGAGTCCGGCCATGTACTCGGCCGGGTGGTTCGCCTTGAGGTAGGCGGTCCAGTACGAGACGAGCCCGTACGCGGCGGAGTGCGCCTTGTTGAAGGCGTAGCCGGCGAAGGGGACCAGGACGTCCCACAGGGCCTGGATCGCCTGGTCGGTGTAGCCGTTCTTCCGGGCGCCCTCCTGGAAGATCGTGAAGTTCTTGGCGAGCTCCTCGGGCTTCTTCTTGCCCATCACGCGGCGCAGGATGTCGGCCTCGCCGAGCGAGTACCCGGCGATGATCTGGGCGGCCTTCTGCACCTGCTCCTGGTAGACGATCAGGCCGTAGGTGACCGCGAGCACCTCTTCGAGGGGCTTCTCCAGGTCGGGGTGGATCGGGGTGATCTCCTGCTGCTTGTTCTTGCGCAGGGCGTAGTTCGTGTGCGAGTTCATGCCCATCGGGCCCGGCCGGTACAGGGCCGAGACGGCGGAGATGTCCTCGAAGTTGTCGGGCTTCATCAGGCGCAGCAGGGAGCGCATGGGCCCGCCGTCGAACTGGAAGACGCCGAGGGTGTCGCCGCGGCCGAGCAGTTCGAAGGTCTTTGCGTCGTCGAGCGGGAGGGCCAGGAGGTCGATGTCGATCCCCTTGTTGGCCTTCACCATCTTCACGGCGTCGTCCATGACCGTGAGGTTGCGCAGGCCCAGGAAGTCCATCTTCAGCAGGCCGAGCGACTCGCAGCTCGGGTAGTCCCACTGGGTGATGGTCACCTGGTCCGTGTGGCGCACCCAGACGGGCACGTGGTCGGTGATCGTCTCGCTGGACATGATCACGCCGGCGGCGTGCACGCCCATCTGGCGGACCAGGCCCTCCACGCCGCGGGCGGTGTCGATGACCTTCTTGACGTCCGGCTCGTTCTCGTACATCCCGCGGATCTCGCCGGCCTCGCCGTAGCGGGGGTGCTGCGGGTCGAGGATGCCGGAGAGCGGGATGCCCTTGCCCAGGACGTCGGCGGGCATGGCCTTGGTGAGCCGGTCGCCCATGGCGTACGGGTAGCCCAGCACGCGCGCGGAGTCCTTGATCGCGTTCTTGGCCTTGATGGTGCCGTAGGTGCCGATCATGGCCACCTTGTCCTGGCCGTACTTCTCGGTCACGTACCTGATCACCTCGACGCGCCGGCGCTCGTCGAAGTCGATGTCGACGTCGGGCATGGAGACGCGCTCGGGGTTCAGGAACCGCTCGAAGATCAGGCCGTGGGTGAGCGGGTCGAGGTCGGTGATGCCCATGGCGTACGCGACGATCGAGCCGGCCGCGGAGCCACGGCCGGGGCCCACCGCGATGCCCTGGTTCTTGGCCCACATGATGAAGTCGGCGACCACGAGGAAGTAGCCCGGGAAGCCCATCGAGATGATCGTGTCCATCTCGTACTCGGCCTGCTTCATCCGGTCGTCCGGGATGCCCCCGGGGTAGCGGCGGTGCATGCCGCGCATGGTCTCCTCGCGGAACCAGCTGACCTCGGTGTGGCCGTCCGGGATGTCGAACTTCGGCATCAGGTTCCGGAACGTGAACATGCCCTCGGTGTCGATCTGGTCCGCGACCAGCTTCGTGTTGGCGCAGCCCTCCTGCCAGGCGTCCGAGGAGTCGATCGCGTACATCTCGTCGGTCGACTTCAGGTAGTAGCCGGAGCCGTCGAAGCGGAAGCGGTCGGGGTCCGAGAGGTTCTTGCCGGTCTGGATGCAGAGCAGGGCGTCGTGGGCGCCGGCCTCGCTCGCGTACGTGTAGTGCGAGTCGTTCGTCACCAGCGGCGGGATGCCGAGCTTCTTGCCGATCTCCAGCAGCCCGTCGCGCACCCGGCGCTCGATCTCGATGCCGTGGTCCATCAGCTCCAGGAAGTACCGGTCCTTGCCGAAGATGTCCTGGTACTCGGAGGCCGACTTCAGGGCCTCGTCGAACTGGCCGAGGCGCAGTCGGGTCTGGAGCTCGCCGGAGGGGCAGCCGGTGGAGGCGATCAGGCCCTCCGACCACGTGCTGATCGTCTCCTTGTCCATGCGCGGCCACTTGGTCAGCCAGCCCTCGGCGTACGCGTCGGAGGACAGCCGGAAGAGGTTGTGCAGGCCGGTGGCGTTCGCCGCCCAGATCGTCTTGTGGGTGTAACCGCCGGAACCGGACACGTCGTCGCGCTTCTGGTGGGGCTGGCCCCACTGGATGCGGCGCTTGTTGCGCCGGGACTCGGGGGCGACATACGCCTCGATCCCGATGATCGGGGTGATTCCGGCCTTCCGGGCGGTATGGAAGAAGTCGTACGCGCCGTGCAGGTTGCCGTGGTCGGACATGGCGATGTGTGTCATGCCCATCTCATTGCACGCGTCGAACATGTCCTTCAGCCGCGCGGCACCGTCCAGCAGCGAGTACTGGGTGTGAACGTGCAGGTGCGTGAACGGCTGGTGGGTCACGGTGGTGGATCTCCGGAAGAACGAGGGCGCAGCCTTGAAGTCTACGCCGGTGGTGTGACACGACCCGGGCACCGACGGGTACCTTCATCCGTTGCAGACCCAAGGACGCCTGTCCGACCCTCACGATCAAAAACGTGAACCACCCGCGCCACCAGGAGGCACCCGCCATGGCGGTCCCCGAGACGACGAACGAGCAGCGCGCCGAGCAGATACTCGATGTGTTCGACACCGCGTTCGGTGAGCTGCTCGCCGCCGACCCCGCGGCCTTCCAGGTCAAATTCCGCAAGATGGCGGCCTCGGCCTTCGCCTTCTACCGCGGCACGGCCTGCCTCTTCTACGCCGACCTGGAGCGGGACCGGCACGGCGGCCCCTACCTGGACGAGCGGACCGGCCGGGTCTGGATCCACGGCGATCTGCACGCCGAGAACTTCGGCACGTACATGGACGCCACCGGCCGCCTGATCTTCAACGTCAACGACTTCGACGAGGCGTACGTCGGCCCCTTCACCTGGGACCTCAAGCGGTTCGCGGCCTCCGTCGCCCTGATCGGCTACACCAAGGCGCTCAGCGACGAGCAGATCAGCGAGCTGGTGCGGACCTACGCGGGCGCCTACCGGGAGCGGATCCACCGCCTGGCCACCGGCGCCAAGAACGAAGAGGTGCCCTCCTTCACGCTGGACACCGCCGAGGGGCCGCTCCTGGGCGCCCTGCGCTCGGCCCGCTCCCGCACCCGCTTCTCCCTGCTGGACTCGATGACCGAGATCCGGGACTACGAGCGGCGCTTCGCCTCCGGCGGCGGCTCGATCGAGCTGGACGCGGCCACCCGCTACAAGGTGCTCGCCGCCTTCGACGGGTACCTGGAGACCCTCCCCGACGAGTCCCTGGTCCGGCCCGATTCCTACCGGGTCAAGGACGTGGTGGGCCGCCGCGGCGTCGGGATCGGCTCGGCCGGCCTGCCCTCGTACAACATCCTGCTGGAGGGGCACAGCGACGCCCTGGAGAACGACGTCGTGATCTACCTCAAGCAGGCGCAGACCCCCGCGGTCTCCCGGCACATCACCGACCGGGCCGTCCGGGACTACTTCCGGCACGAGGGCCACCGCACGGTGATCTCCCAGCGCGCCCTCCAGGCCCACGCCGACCCGTGGCTGGGCTGGACCGAGCTGGACGGCTCCGGCCAGCTGGTGGCCGAGGTCTCGCCGTACGCGGTGGACCTGGACTGGTCGGACCTGGACGACCCGGAGGAGATCGCGGCGGTCGTCGCGGACCTGGGCCGGGCGACGGCGACCATGCACGCGTCGGCCGACGAGGCCGAGAGCGGGCACTCCCTGGTGCCGTTCTCCACCGAGCGGGCCATCGACGCGGCGATCGCCGCCGACGAGGAGGGCTTCTCGGAGCTCCTGGTCGACTTCGCGCACGCGTACGGGGCCCGGGCGCGCGCGGACCACCAGATCTTCGTGGACCTGTTCCGCAACGGCCGCATCATGCACTGAGCGGACCGAGCGGACCGAGCACACTGAGCGCTGCGGGGGCGGGCCCCCAGGAACCGGCCGTTCCGGGACCTGGGACCCGTCTTCACAGCTTCTCGTGGCAGACTCGCGGCGATGGAGATATCAAGGGCAGGGCTGAGGGGGCTGCGGGCCGCGCTGTTCAGCGCGCTCGTCGTGCTGCTCTCGGCCGGGTCGCACGTCCTGATGTCCCGCGTCCCGCTGCCCCCCGCCCTCGTGGCCGGGGCCTTCGCCGGGGTGTTCCTGCTCACGTACGCGCTGGCCGGCCGCGAGCGGGGCTTCGGCCCCATCGCCGCCCTGCTGGTTCCGCTGGAGCTGGCCGCCGACACGGTCTTCACCGCCGGGCAGCACGTCTGTTACGGCCCGGCCGGCGGGCCCGTCGCCGGGCCGCTGCGGGCGCTGGGCCTCGACGCGCTGTGCGGCGGCCCGCCGCTGGGCGGTCCGCTGGCCGAGGTGCCCGGAGCCGTCCCCGACGCGGTGGCCCTGCTGGCCGCGCCCGGACCCTGGACCCCGTGGCTGCTGCTCGGCACCCACGTCTCGGTCGGGCTGCTCGCCGCGGCCTGGCTGCGGTACGGGGAACGGGCGCTGGGCCAGCTGCTGCGCGCGGTGGCCGCCTTCGCCTTCCGGCCGCTGCTGCTGGCCGGCGCCTCGGCGGCGGCCGCCATCGGCCCGGTGCGGCGGGCGGCGCGCCCGGCCCTTCCGGGCGCGGGGGCCCGTACCCGCTTCCCCGCCCATTCCGTGGGACGCCGGGGACCTCCCGTACGCGGCGCACTCGTCTGCGCCTGACCACCCCACGTACGGCAGTCCCCCTTTTCCCGAGCCACACCCCACGGAGATCACCATGAGTTCACGCAACAGCCAGGCGAACAAGGCGGCGGCCCGCGAGCGGCTGCGCGCCGAGCGCGAGAAGCAGGCCAAGAGGGACAAGGCGCGCCGCCAGGTGCTGGTGGCCGGCGCCGTCGTCGCCGTCCTCGCACTGGCCGGCGGCGTCGGCTACGCGGTCGTGCAGGCCAATCAGCCGGGCGAGTGGGACAAGGCCGCCGACGCGACGCTGGTCGCCCCGAAGAACACCACGGGCGACAACGGCACCACGGTCGTCATAGGCAAGGCCGACGCCAAGAAGACCCTCGAACTCTACGAGGACGCGCGCTGCCCGATCTGCTCCCAGTTCGAGCAGGCCGTGGGCCCGCAGATCAAGAAGGACGTCGACGCCGGCAAGTACAAGATCCAGTACGTCGGCGCCACCTTCCTCGACAAGGGCTTCGGCGGCAGCGGTTCGAAGAACGCGCTGAGCGCGCTGGGCGCGGCCCTGAACGTGAGCCCCGAGGCGTTCCTGGAGTACAAGAGCGCTCTGTACACCAAGGAGAACCACCCCGAGGAGCGCGACGACAAGTTCGGCAAGGACGACTACCTGCTGAAGATCGCGGACCAGGTGCCGTCGCTCAAGGGCAACGCCGAGTTCAAGAAGGCCGTCGAGGACGGCACGTACAACCGCTGGGCGATCGAGATGTCGAAGGTCTTCGACAAGAGCGGCGTGCAGGGCACCCCGTCGCTGAAGATGGACGGCAAGAAGATCGAGATCAAGATGACGCCGGAGGAGTTCACGGCCGAGGTCGACAAGGCCATCGCGGGCTGATCGACCGGACCGGGGCGTACCGGATCGAGGAACGGGCAGGCGAACTCCGAGAGTTCGCCTGCCCGTTGCCTTCACAGGGGTGTACCAGCGGTTATACCCGTCAGTAATATGCCGGTCCGTGACCAGTCATCTCCCCTCCCCCACTGCGGCAACTCCGCGCCGCCGTACGGTCGTCAAGGCCGCTGCGGCCACCGCCGCCCTCGCGCCCTTCGCGACGGCCGCCCTGGGCGTCTCCCCCGCGTCGGCGGCCACGAACGGGCCCGCCTTCCTGCACGGCGTCGCCTCCGGCGACCCGCTGCCCGACGGGATCCTGCTGTGGACCCGCGTCACCCCGACCCCCGGGGCCGTGCCCGGCTCCGGCGCCGGCCCGGCCACCCAGGTGGGCTGGGAGGTGGCCGAGGACAAGGCCTTCTCCCGGATCGTGGCCAGCGGTTCCGTCACGGCGACCGCCGCCTCCGACCACACGGTCAAGGCCGACGTCCGCGGACTGCGGCCGCAGACCCCGTACTTCTACCGGTTCACCGCCGGCGGCGCCGTCTCCCCGGTCGGGCGCACCCTGACCGCACCGGGCCACGACGCGAGCACCCCCGGCGTCCGCTTCGGCGTGGTCTCCTGCGCCAACTGGGAGGCCGGCTACTTCTCGGCGTACCGCCACCTGGCCGCCCGCAGTGACCTGCACGCGATCCTGCACCTCGGCGACTACATCTACGAGTACGCGAACGGGGCCTACCCCGAGGCGAAGTACGTCGTGCGCGCGCACGAACCGAAGCACGAGATCCTCACCCTCGCCGACTACCGGACCCGGCACGGCACGTACAAGACCGACGCCGACCTCCAGGCGCTGCACGCCGCGCACGCGATCGTCGCGATATGGGACGACCACGAGTTCGCCAACGACGCCTGGTCGGGCGGCGCGGAGAACCACACCCCGGGCGCCGAGGGCGACTGGGCGGCCCGCGCGGCCGCCGCCAAGCAGGCGTACTTCGAGTGGATGCCGGTCCGCACCTCCACGGCCGGCACCGTCTACCGGCGGCTGCGCTTCGGCAGCCTCGCCGACCTGCACCTGCTGGACCTGCGCACCTTCCGCTCCCAGCAGGCCAAGATAGGCAGCGGCTCGGTCGACGACCCGGAACGCACCATCACCGGGCGGGCCCAGCTGGACTGGCTCAAGTCGGGCCTCGCGAACTCGAACGCGACCTGGAAGCTGGTCGGAACCTCTGTGATGATCTCGCCGGTGGCCTTCGGCTCGCTGCCCGCGCACCTGCTGGCGCCGCTGACGAAGCTGCTGGGCCTGCCCGAGGGCGGCCTCGCGGTCAACGTGGACCAGTGGGACGGCTACACGGACGACCGCAAGGAGCTGCTGGCCCACCTCAAGGACCAGAAGATCAAGAACACGGTCTTCCTCACGGGTGACATCCACATGGCGTGGGCGAACGAGGTCCCGATGAACATGGCGACGTATCCGGGCTCGGGTACGGCGGCCACCGAGTTCGTCGTGACGTCGGTGACCTCCGACAACATCGACGACCTCCTGCACGTGCCGGCGGACACCGCGTCCCTCGTAGCGGAAGCCGCGGTCAAGGCCGCCAACTGGCACGTGAAGTGGCTGGACATGGACGCTCACGGCTACGGGGTGCTGGACGTGACGGCCGAGCGTTCGCAGATGGACTACTACGTGGTGTCCGACAAGCGGAATCCGGCCGCCACCACGGCGTGGGCCCGTTCGTACCGCACGCCGAACGGCACGCAGAAGGTGGAGCGGGCGTACCAGCCGGTGGGCTGACGATCTTCTGACTGTATGTCAATTCTGCTGTTCGGAGGGGTGTCTGGTGCAGACCAGGCGCCCCTTCGGCATCAGAAGCAACAAATCTTTTACGCAAAGGGCTTGCTCAGTGCATGACATGGACACATAAGCTTCGCGCCAGCGTGAGGAAATCCCTCACCCCCCACCACGCTTCGCGAGGAGTCAACGTGCGCGCCTCCGCCCGCATATCCCCCATGCTCCGCCGCCGCCTCATGGGTACGGCCGTTCTGGCCGGAACCCTGGCGTTCGCCCCGCTCACGGTCCCCACCACCGTGGCCGCGGCGCCCAAGACCGGCGCCGAGGCCTGTGCCGACGCCGGAACCGCCTCCGCCAACGCCCGTGTCGCCCGCCCGAAGGACCAGCACGCGGCCGACCCCAACGAGGTGACGGACGCCCAGGTCAAGGCCATGGACGCCGACCTGGCCAAGAAGAGCGCCGAGCTCGGCCCGCAGCGCCAGATGCGCGCCGCCGAGGTCACCGCCGCGACGACCATCCCGGTCTACGTCCACGTCATCACCTCCGGCAGCGCCGGCAAGCTGACCGCCACGGACATCAACAACCAGATCGCGGTCCTCAACGCCGCGTACAGCGGCAAGGGCACCGGGAACGTCGACTCGGGCTACCAGTTCTCGCTGGTCTCCACCGACTACACCGACAACGCCGCCTGGTACAACGTCTCGGACGGCACCCAGGCCGAGAAGGACATGAAGAACGCCCTGCGCAAGGGCGGCGCGAACGCGCTCAACCTCTACACCGCCAACCTCGGCGGCGGCCTGCTCGGCTGGGCGACCTTCCCGAGCTCCTACGCCTCGCAGCCCAAGATGGACGGCGTGGTCATCCTCAACACCTCGCTGCCGGGCGGCTCCGCCGCCAACTACAACGAGGGCGACACCGGCACCCACGAGGTCGGCCACTGGATGGGCCTCTACCACACCTTCCAGGGCGGCTGCTCGGGCAGCGGCGACTCCGTCTCCGACACCCCGGCCGAGAAGAGCGCCGCGTTCGAGTGCCCGACCGGCCGTGACAGCTGCACCAACAAGACGGGCGTCGACCCGATCCACAACTTCATGGACTACACGTACGACTCCTGCATGTACCAGTTCACCGCTGGTCAGGTGTCCCGCATGAAGAGCATGTGGAGCGCGTACCGCGGCTAGTCACCGCGTGAAGCACCGAGGGGCGGGGCACGCGGTTCGTGCCCCGCCCCTCACCGTTTCCTCCCGCGTCCGCGCCCGCGCCCGCGCCTACAGGGAGTCGAGGAAGGCGAGCGCGGCCTTCCACGTCTGCTCCGCGGCCTCCGCGTCGTAGTCGTCGAGGTCCGGGTCCGTGAACAGGTGCCCGGCGCCCGGGTAGCGGTGCACCTCCACGTCCGCACCCGCCCGCTGCATGCGCAGGTACCAGGCCGTCAGCCAGTCGTGCGGCTCGAACGGGTCCGGATCCGCGATGTGCAGCTGCACCGGCAGTTCGTCGACGGCGGTGTCCTCCTCCAGGTCCGCCGTCCCGTGCAGGAGCAGCAGCCCGCGCGCCTTCTCGTCGGCCAGGGCCAGGTGCTGGGCGACGGAACCGCCGAAGGAGAAGCCCGCGTAGACCAGACCCTGGTCGGAGGAGGGGGCGGAGGCCAGCACCGCACGCTTGAGCAGCTCGTCGCGGCCGATCTCGTCCCGATGCGCCATGCCCTCCTCGACGGTCTCGAAGGTGCGCCCCTCGAAGAGATCCGGCACCTGGACCTGGTGACCGGCCGCGCGCAGCCGGTCGGCCGCCGCGTGCACCGCGGGCCGCAGCCCGTACGTCGAATGGAAGAGCACGATGTTCATGCACCCCATCGTGCCATTCGTTGAATGCGAGGGGCCGACGGCTCGTTCCGGTTACGTTGAGGTGCATGGACACGGACACCGTTCTGCGCCCGATCGCCGTCGTCGGCGGCGCCCTGGTCGTCACCCTGCTGGCCGGATGGCTGCTGGACCTGCTGCTGCGCCGCGCCGACGCCCGGCACAGCGAGACCCCGCTGTGGGGGCTGCTGCGCCACTGCCGCCTGCCGTTCCAACTCGTGCTGTGCACGACGCTGCTGTACGGATCCCACCGGCGGATGGGCATCGCGCCGGAGTACGTCTTCGCCGTGGGCCGCGCCCTGACGCTCGTACTGATCGGCTCGGCGGCGTGGCTGCTGGTGCGGATCGCGACGGCGGTCGTGGACTCCACGTACGCCCGTTACGCGGCCCAGAACCCGGACGACGCGCGGGTGCGCCGGGTCCGCACCCAGGTGACGCTGATCCACCGGGTGGTCACGGCGGTGGTCGTGGTGGTCGCGGTCGCGGCGATGCTGCTCACCTTCCCGCCGATGCGGGCGGTGGGCGCCTCGATGCTGGCGTCGGCGGGCGTGCTCGGCATCGTCGCGGGCATCGCGGCCCAGTCCTCGCTGGGCAACCTGTTCGCCGGACTGCAGATCGCCTTCGGCGACACGGTGCGGATCGGGGACACGGTGGTCGTGGACAAGGAGTGGGGGACTGTCGAGGAGATCACCCTGACCTTCCTGGTCGTCCGCACCTGGGACGAACGCCGGATCACGATGCCTGTGTCGTATTTCACAGGGAAGCCGTACGAAAACTGGTCGCGCGGCGGCGCGCAGATGACCGGAACCGTCTTCTGGCACCTGGACCACAGCGCACCGCTGGACCTGATGCGGGAGCAGCTCCGGGAGGTCCTGAAGGAGATCCCGGAATGGGACGGCCGCACCGGCAGCCTCGCGGTCACGGACACGACCCCGCACACCATCCAGGTCCGGGCGGTGGTCACGGCGAAGGACGCGACGGACATCTGGACGGTCCGCTGCCAGGTCCGCGAACGCCTGATCACCTGGCTCCTGGCCCACCACCCGTACGCCCTGCCCCGCATCGCCACCTCCCCGGCGGACCCGCGCCCGGACGCGTCCTGACGGCCGGAGCCCCGATCAGAACGTCAGCCGGAACAGGGCCCCGCCGCCCGGGGCCGGCTCGGCCACGAGCTCCGCGTCGTGTGCCCGGGCGATCTGGCGGGCCATCGCGAGACCCAGCCCCGAGCCCGGCAGGGCGCGCGCCGCCCCGGCCCGGTAGAAGCGGTCGAAGACGTACGGCAGGTCCTCGGCCGCGATGCCGGGCCCGTGGTCCCGTACCGTCAGCTCGGCCCGGCCGGCGCCGCCGCCGCCCAGGGCCACCAGCTCCACCTCCACCGGAACCCCCGCGGGGCTGAACTTCGCCGCGTTGTCCAGCAGGTTCGACACCAGCCGGGTCAGCCGCGCCGGCACCCCCGCCACCACCACCTCGTCCGAGCGGACGCGGACCGGCACCGACGGCCAGTGCGCCCGCGCCGCCTGTGCGCAGTGCTCCACCAGCGGGGCCAGCCGTACCTGCTCCACCAGCGGCTGCGGCTCCTCGTCCCGGGCCAGCTCGATCAGGTCGTTCACCAGCCCCGTCACCTCCCGCAGCTGCCGCCCCAGCGCGAGCGAGGCCCGCTCGCGCTGCTCCGCCGTCAGCCGCTCCCCCCGCGCCAGCAGCTCCGCGTTGGTCCGCAGGGCCGTCAGCGGGGTCCGCAGCTCGTGCGAGGCGTCGGCGACCAGCCGCCGCTGCGCCGTCACCGACTGCTCCAGCTCGCCCAGCATGGTGTTGAAGCTCCCGGCCAGCCGCGTGATCTCGTCCTCCCTCCCCGGCGGCGGCAGTTCGATCCGGTGGCGCGGATCCCGCGTCGCCGCGATCCGCTCGGCGGTGGCCGTGAGCCGGGTCACCGGTGCCAGGCCCGTCCGCGACACCCAGGAGCCGAGCCCGGCGGCGACCAGCACCCCGGCCGCGCCGATCAGTGCCAGCCACCACGCCGCCTCCTCGATCCCGTCCTCTACGGTGTCGGCCCGCAGCGCCACCTGGAGCGCCCGCCCCTTCGCGTAGTCGGTGGTGAGCATCCGCGTCGGGTGCCCCGCGTGCACGATGTCCGTGTAGAACGGCGCGCGCCGCCCGGCCGCCACCGCGCGCGTCGCGGCGTCCACCGGCAGCAGGTACGGCGCCGCCGGGTCCTTCGCCGGGTCGGCCGGCACCACCTCCGCGCAGGCGGGCGCCGCCAGGAACCGGCACTCCCCGGCCAGGGTGTCCGGCCCGGAGTCCGGGTTGCGCTGCGCAGCGAGCCGCGCGGACTGGGTCAGGCTCAGGTTCAGCTGCTCGTAGAGGGCGCTGCGTACGACGAAGAACGCCGCCGTGCACACCCCGACCGCGACCAGTGCCACCGCCGCGGTGGCCGCCAGCGCCAGCCGGGTCCGCAGCGGCCGGCGCCTGCGCCAGGGCGCCCCGAGCCGGCGCCGGCCCCGCCCGGCGGCGCTCACGCCGGGCCCAGCCGGTAGCCGACCCCGTGGACGGTGTGCACCAGCCGCGGCTCGCCGGCCGCCTCCAGCTTCCGCCGCAGGTAGCCGACGTACACGGCGAGGGAATTGGAGTCCGGTCCGAAGTCCCGCCCCCACACCAGCTCCAGGATCAGCTCGCGCGGCAGCACCTGCCCGGGGTGGCGCAGCAGCAGCTCCAGCAGCGCCGCCTCGGTCCGGCTGAACTCCAGCGGCCGCCCGCCGCGCCGTCCGGTGCGCGTCCCGGGGTCCAGTACGAGGTCCGCGAACCCGAGTACGGCCGTACCGGACGGATCGGGCGCGGCCCGCCGCAGCAGGGCCCTGACCCGGGCCACCAGCTCGTCCAGCGCGAACGGCTTGACCAGGTAGTCGTCGGCGCCCGCCTCCAGGCCGTCGACCCGCTCGCTCACCGAGTCCAGCGCGGTCAGGACGAGTACGGGCGTACGGTCGCCCATCGCGCGCAGCTGCCGGCAGACCCCGAGCCCGTCGAGCACGGGCATCATCACGTCGAGCACCACCGCGTCGGGCTGCCAGCCCGCCACCTCCGACAGCGCGGCCAGCCCGTCGCCGGCTCCCCGTACCTCGTACCCCTCGACGGCCAGCCCGTCCTGGACGGCGGCCCGTACCTCGGGCTCGTCGTCCACGACCAGGATCCGCTGCGTACTCGTCGTGCCCGTGCTGCTCGTGCTGCTCATGGGGCAAAGCCTGCCAAACGGTTCTGAGAGAACCTCTTAGAACGTTCTTAGGGCGCACCGGAAGGCTGCGCCCATGACCACACGAGGCACTTCCCTCCCACCCCTGTCCGTCGTGATCGGCGCGGGCGGCACCGGCGGCCACATCTACCCCGGGCTCGCCCTCGCCGAGGCGCTGCGCGCGGCCGTCCCGGATGCCGTGGTCTCGTTCATCGGGACCGAGCGGGGCCTGGAGACCGAGCTGATCCCGGCCGCCGGGTACCGCCTGCACACCGTCGACATGATCCCGTTCGACCCCTCGCTCGGTGCGAAGCGCTACCTGCTGCCCGCCGCGCTGCTGCGCTCCGCCGGGCAGGCGCGCTCGGTGCTCCGGGCCCAGGGCGCGCACGCCGTGGTGGGCATGGGCGGCTACCCGAGCGCGCCGGCCGTGCTGGGGGCCCGGACGGCCGGGCTGCCGGCGCTCATCCACGAGTCCAACGCGGTGCCGGGCCGTGCCAACCAGTTCGCGGCCCGGCTCACCCCGCACATCGCGGTGGCCTTCGACCGCAGCCGGGCCCATCTGGCGGGAGGGGCGCACGCGCTGACCACCGGGATGCCGATCTCGGCGGCCCTCGCGCGGCTGGCCGGGCTGTCCCGGCCGGAGCGCGCGGCCCTGCGCGCCGAGGCCCGGCGGGCCCTGTACGTCCCCGACGGGCGCCGCCTCGTCGTCTTCAACGGCGGCAGCCTGGGCGCCGCCCGCCTCACCGCGGCCGCCGTCGGGCTGGCCGGGCTCTGGCAGGGGCGGGACGACGTACAGCTGCTGATCAAGACGGGCCCGCAGGCGCTGCCGGACACCGCCGCCGATCTCGCCGCCTGCGGCGGGCAGCGCGTCGCCCGGGCCGTGCCGTACCTGGACCGGATGGACCTCGTGTACGCGGCCGCCGACCTGGTGGTGTGCCGGGCCGGGTCCGCGACGGTGGCGGAGCTGGCGGCGACCGGGGTCCCGGCCGTGCTCGTCCCGTACCCGCACGCCCCCGGCGACCACCAGACCCACAACGCCCGGGTCCTCGTCGACGCGGGCGCGGGCCTGCTGATGCCGGACGCCGCGACCACCGCCGACCAGCTGGCGGTGCTGCTCGGCCCGCTGCTGGCCGACCCGGCCCGGCTGGCCGCGATGGCCGGCGCCGCCGACCCCGGCCCGCACGCCCGGGCCGCCGAACTGCTGGCCGCGGAGGTCCTCCGCGTGGCCGGCGTCCCCTCCCCCATCCTGGAGCGCATATGAACACGCAGACCAACGCCGTGAACCCCTGGGCCGGCCGCACGGTCCTGGTCACCGGAGCCGAGGGGTTCATCGGGTCCACCCTGGTCGACCTGCTGGTGGCGCGGGGCGCCCGGGTCCGCGCCTTCGTCCACTACAAGCCGTACGCGGAGAAGGGCCACCTGGCGCGGTACCTCGCCGACCCCGAGGGCCCGGTGGAGATGTGGGCGGGCGACATCCGCGACGCGGGCCGGGTCAGCGACGCGGTGGAGGGCTGCGACACCGTGTTCCACCTGGCGGCGCTGATCGGGATCCCGTACAGCTACGCCTCGCCGGGCGCGTACGTGCAGACGAACGTGACCGGTACGGAGAACATGGCGGAGGCCTGCCGCCGGCACGGGGTGCGGCGCCTGGTGCACACGTCCACGAGCGAGGTCTACGGCACGGCGCTGACGGCCCCGATCGCGGAATCGCATCCGCTCCAGCCGCAGTCCCCGTACTCGGCGTCGAAGATCGGCGCGGACATGATGGCGCTGTCGTTCCACCACGCGTTCGAGCTGCCGGTGACGGTGGTCCGGCCGTTCAACACGTACGGACCCCGCCAGTCGGCGCGGGCCGTGATCCCGACGATCCTGGCGCAGCTGCACGCGGGCGCGCGGGAGGTCCGACTGGGCTCGCTCTCCCCGACCCGGGACTTCACGTACGTGACGGACACGGCGGAGGGCTTCCTCGCGGTGGCGGAATGCGACCGGGCGCTGGGCGAGGTGGTCAACCTCGGCACGGGCGAGGAGATCTCGATCGGAGACCTGGCGCGGGCCCTGATCAAGGCGTCGGGCCGGGACGCCGAGGTGGTGGTGGACGCCTCCCGCCTCCGCCCGGAGGGCAGCGAGGTCCACCGCCTGCTGTCGGACAACTCCCGCGCCCGGGACTGGGCGGGCTGGAATCCCGAGGTCCCGCTGGCCGAGGGCCTGTCCCGCACATCGGAGTGGATCGCCTCGAACCTGGGCCTCTTCGCCCCGTCCCGCTACCAGGTCTGAGCGGCCGGGCCGGACTCAGCTAACTACTGCGGAGGCTGCGGACGTCCAGATGGCGCAGGACCCGGTCCACGATCTCCGGGTCCGCGCCCGGCTCGCTGCGCGCGGCCAGCACCTCGTGCCGAGCCGCCGACATCATCTCCCGCTGGATCCGCTGGACGTCCCGGATCCGCTCCACCCGCTTCGCGTAGGCCTCCCGCCGCTCCTCGTCCACCATGTCGGGGCTGATCCTGGCCCCCACGTCGTAGGCCCGCCGGTACAGCACCTCCACCAGGTCCTCCGGCAGGTCCTCGACCTCCTCGATCTCCTTCAGCCGCCGCTTCGCGGCCTTCGCCGCGCGGATCGCCAGCTTTCGCTCCGTCTCCCGCTCGGCGTCCTCGTCGGCCTCCACGCCCAGCAGCCGCACCAGCCACGGCAGCGTCAGCCCCTGGCAGATCAGCGTCACCATGATCACGGCGAACGCGATGAAGATGATCTGGTCCCGCCCCGGAAACGGCGCCCCGCCCTCCACCTTCAGCGGGATGGCCAGCGCCAGCGCCACCGAGGCCACCCCGCGCATCCCGGCCCACCACATCACCACGCTCTCCCGCCAGCTCAGCGGGATCTCCTCGTCGTAGTCGCGCCGCGTGTGCAGCCGCTTGGCCAGCCACCCGGCCGGCAGCAGCCACAGCAGCCGTACGCCGACCACCACCGCGGTCACGGCGGCCGCCCACCCCGCCATCTCCCACTCGCGGCCGGCCGCGACGCCGAACACGTTGTGCAGCTCCAGCCCGATCAGCCCGAACGCCGCGCCCGTGACCAGCATGTCCACGACCTCCCAGAACGTGTGCCCGGCGAGCCGTCCCAGCACGTCGTCCGCGTCGGAGGCGTACTCCGCGAGGAACAGGGCCGTCGTCAGCACGGCCAGCACCCCCGACCCCTGGAGCTCCTCGGCCACCACGTACGACACGAACGGCACGAGCAGCGTCAGCCCGATCTGGAGCGTGGCATCGCCGAGCAGCCCCATGAGCGCGTTGGTGACCCAGCCCAGACCGAGCCCGACGGCTACGGCGACCACGGCGGAGAGCACGAACTCCCCCAGCGCGTCCGGCCAGGAGAAGCTGCCGCTGACGGCGGCCGAGATGGCCACGTGGTAGAGCACGATCGCGGTGACGTCGTTGAACAGGCCCTCGCCCTCCAGGATCGACACCATGCGGCGCGGCAGCCCGAGCGCTCCGGCGACGGCGGTCGCGGCGACGGGGTCGGGCGGGGCCACGAGCGCGCCGAGCGCGACCGCGGCGGCGAGCGGCAGCCCGGGGACGACGGCGTTCGCGACGGCGGCGACCGCGGCGGTCGTGACGAAGACGAGGGCCACGGCGAGCAGGAGGATGGGCCGGACGTTGGCCGCGAACTGCCGCCAGGAAGTGCGCTGCGCCGAGGCGTAGAGCAGCGGGGGCAGGACGAGCGGCAGGATGAACTCGGGCGGGATGTCGACGTTCGGCACGGCCGGAACCAGTGCGAGCGCGACCCCGCCGATGGTCATCAGGACGGGCGCGGGCAGCCCGAGCCGGTCCCCGAGCGGCACGCTGACCACGGCCCCGAGCAGCAGTACGAACAGCAGAGCAAGCTGATCCACTCCCCCACCCTGCCAGGCCGCTGCCGCTGGGCCGTGCGGTCGGAAGGCCGCATCCGCGTGTCGGCACCCCACCCGGGCGAGCCCGTACCGGGACGCCGCACCGCACGCCGATCGCGGGCGGGGCACGATGCGGCAGAAGCCCTCCGCCGGTGCGCCGGGCAGGAGTCGGGTGCGCCGAGGGGCGCAGGCAGGGCCACGGCCGCACGGCATGGCACCGGTCCCCGCCCGGCCAGGGCTACGGCAGGGTGCGTCGCATGGCTCGGTGCGGGATCCCCGCGTCTTCGAACTCCGGGCCGTAGGCCACGTACCCGAGCCGCTCGTAGAAGCCGAGCGCATGCGTCTGCGCGCCCAGGTCCACGGCGGACAGGCCCAGCCGAGCGGCCTCCGCCTCGATCGCCCGCACCAGCGCCACGCCGACGCCCAGCCCGCGCGCGGCCTTGCGCACGGCCAGCCGCCCCAGCGAGCCGACCGCCGGGTCGCCGCCGGTCTTGCCCAGGGCCGCCGGCCCGTGCAGCAGCCGGCCGGTGCCCAGCGGCTCCCCGTCCGGCGTCACGGCCAGCACGTGCACCGCGACCGCGTCGTACGCGTCGTACTCGATCGACTCCGGCACGGACTGCTCGACCACGAACACCTCGGTCCGCACGGCGAAGCACGCCGCCAGGTCGGCCTCCCCCTCGGCCACCCGGACGGCGAAAGCCGTCACTCGCTCTCCGCCCGGATCACGTCCAGCGCGTGCTGCAGGTCCGCCGGGTACGTGCTCTCGAACTCCACCCACTGACCGTCCGCCGGGTGCTCGAAGCCGAGCCGCACGGCGTGCAGCCACTGCCGGGTCAGACCCAGCCGCTTCGCCACCGTCGGGTCGGCGCCGTACGTGAGGTCGCCGACGCACGGGTGCCGGTGCGCGGACATGTGCACGCGGATCTGGTGCGTGCGACCGGTCTCCAGCTTGATGTCGAGCAGCGAGGCCGCGCGGAAGGCCTCGATCAGGTCGTAGTGGGTGACGGAGGGCTTGCCCTCCTGGATCACGGCCCACTTGTAGTCCGCGCTGGGGTGCCGGCCGATCGGCGCGTCGATCGTGCCGCTCATCGGGTCCGGGTGGCCCTGTACGAGCGCGTGGTAGCGCTTGTCCACGACCCGCTCGCGGAACTGGTTCTTCAGCGAGGTGTACGCACGCTCCGACTTGGCGACGGCCATCAGGCCGGACGTGCCGACGTCGAGGCGGTGCACGATGCCCTGGCGCTCGGACGCGCCGGAGGTGGAGATCCGGTAGCCGGCGGCGGCGAGGCCGCCGATGACGGTGGTGCCGGTCCAGCCGGGGCTCGGGTGGGCGGCGACGCCCACCGGCTTCATGATGACGACGATGTCGTCGTCGTCATGGACGATCTCCATGCCCGGGACCGGCTCGGCGACGAGCTCGACCGGCCGCGGCGGCGCGGGCATCTCGACTTCGAGCCAGGCGCCACCGTGCACGCGCTCGGACTTCCCGACGACGCTGCCGTCGACCGACACCTTCCCCGCGGCGGCGAGCTCGGCCGCCTTCGTCCGGGAAAAACCGAACATACGGGCGATGGCGGCGTCCACGCGCTCGCCTTCGAGGCCATCGGGAACGGGCAGGGTGCGGATCTCGGGAATCGTACTCACCTGTCGAGTATGCAGGACTCGACGGCGCACCCGTCCCGCGATCAGTCCTTGTGGACCGTACCGTCCGGGTCCAGACCCCTGAACGACAGCAGCACGATCAGGATGCCGCCGCACACGATCGCCGAGTCCGCGAGGTTGAAGACGGCGAAGTGGGCGGGCGCGATGAAGTCGACCACGGCGCCCCGGAACACCCCCGGCGAACGGAAGATCCGGTCGGTGAGGTTGCCCAGCGCACCGCCGAGCAGCAGGCCCAGCGCGATCGCCCACGGCAGGCTGTAGAGCTTGCGGGCCAGCCGCACGATCACGATGATCACGGTGGCCGCGATGCACGTGAAGATGATGGTGAAGGCCTCGCCGAAGCCGAACGCGGCGCCCGGATTGCGGATCGCCTCGAACTTCAGCAGGTCGCCGATGATCCGGATCGGCGGCTGGTGCTCCAGCTTCGCGACGACCAGCATCTTGCTGCCGAAGTCGAGCAGGTAGGCGAGCAGCGCGACGACGAGCAGCGCGACGATCCGCCGGCGCCCCTGGGGCGCGGCGGACTCCGGCTGGGCGTCGTCCCCGACCTCCGGCGTACCGATGATGCTCTCCGCCTCTGCCACGTGAGTCCCTCGACTAGCTCGAACCAGGTTGCGGACGACACGGCCCTACGGCCCTGCCGGGCCCCTGGACCCCGACGAGACACGAGAGTACGTCAGGGTCCGCCCGTGGCGGCAGCCCGGCCCGTGCCCCCTCAGTGCCTGCGCTCCTGCTTCTGCTTGCAGTCCACGCACAGCGTCGCCCGCGGGAACGCCTGCATCCTGGCCTTGCCGATGGGCTGGCCGCAGTTCTCGCAGAGCCCGTACGTGCCCGCGTCCAGCCGCTCCAGGGCCCGCTCGGTCTGTTCGAGCATCTCGCGGGCATTGGCGGCGAGGGCCAGCTCGGACTCCCGGGTGATGTTCTTGGTGCCCGTGTCGGCCTGGTCGTCGCCCGCTCCGTCGCCGGAGTCCCGCATCAGGCCCGAGATGGCCTCGTCGGAGGCCTGGAGCTCGTCGCGCAGCCGCAGCACCTCGCTCTGGAGCTCGGCACGGGCCTCGGCCACCTCCGCCGGGGTCCAGGGGTCCTCGCCGGGCCGTACGGCCAGCTCGCCCGGCGCCAGGGCCGCTGCGGCCGTGGCCCTGGCCTTCGGCAGCCCGCTGGTGGCGGCCGCAGCCGTCTTCCTGGCCGTGCCGGTGCTCTTCTTGGCAACCACTTTCCGGGCTCCCGTCTGTTGCGCGGCCTGCGCCGCCCCCTCGGCCCCGGCCGCCTTGGCCGTGACCTTCCTCGCGGTCGTCTTCCCGACGCCGGTCGCCTTCTCGGTGGCCGCCTTCGCCGCGGCCGTCGTGTTCACGGCTGCGGCCTTCTTGGCCGGTGTCCTCCGGGCGGCGGTCTTCTTGACCACCGCCTTCTCGGCGGGCACCTCCTCGGCATCCGCCTTCTTGACGGTCGCCTTCTTGGTCGCCTTCTTGGCTGCCGTCTTGGCCGCCGTCTTGGCCGCCGTCCTGATCGCCGTCTTGGCCGTGGAGTTCAGAGCCGTCTTCTTCCCGGCGGCGGTCGTCTTCTTCCAGGCCGGAGCCGCATCCTCGGCCGCCGCGGCCTTCCCGGCGGCCTTTCCGACAGCCTTCTCGGCAGTTCTCCCGGCGGTCTTCTTCGCCACCATGGCCGCGGCCCCTTCACATACTGTGATCTTGCTCGCGAATCGTGCCGGAACGATAAATCGACTCCAGCCTCGCGGCAACGGGGCACGCGTCCATCGATGCCAACCTGCATCCGTTGTTCCCAGCAGGGAGCCCGGTAATCCGCCACTCCCGTCACACCGGAGCCCGGACCGGCTCATCGGCCCGTTCGGGTCACGCCGCAACCCGTACGGCCCCGCCCCCTGGCCCGGCCCCGAGCCCGGCCGGAACCCCCGCCCCGACCCCCCGTAAACCGGTCTGCCGAGCGCGCCCCCGCCCCGTACACTGGGCCCAGCGAAAGGCATCGACGGGGACGAGTAGCGTCGGACGCAGCCATGAGCGACCCGGGGACGGTGAGAGCCCGGGGGCGAGCGCGATGCGAAGGATCACCCCTGAGCCGCCGGAAGAAAGCCCGTACGGATCCCCGTGCGGCCAGTAGAACCGGCTTCGCACCCCAATGAGGGGGCCACCGGATCCGTCCGGCGGCCAAGGAGGGTGGTACCGCGGGAGCAGCGCGTCCTTGAGAAGGGGGCGGCTCTCGTCCCTCCGGACGGAAGTGACACCCCGCCGGAGGAAGAGTTCAGCCTCATGACCACACCGCCGCAGTACCGCCCGGTACCCGCCCAGGTCGACCTGCCCGCCCTCGAACACGCCGTTCTCGACTTCTGGCGCGAGAGCAAGACCTTCGCCAAGACCCTGGAGCAGTCCGAGGGCCGCCCCGAGTGGGTCTTCTACGAGGGCCCGCCCACCGCCAACGGCATGCCCGGCGCGCACCACATCGAGGCCCGCGTCTTCAAGGACGTCTTCCCCCGGTTCCGCACCATGCGCGGCTACCACGTGGCCCGCAAGGCCGGCTGGGACTGCCACGGCCTGCCCGTCGAGCTCGCCGTCGAGAAGGAGCTCGGCTTCAACGGCAAGCAGGACATCGAGGCCTACGGCATCGCCGAGTTCAACGCCAAGTGCCGCGAGTCCGTGACCCGACACACCGACGCGTTCGCCGACCTCACCACCCGCATGGGCTACTGGGTCGACCTGGACGACGCGTACCGGACCATGGACCCCGAGTACGTCGAGTCCGTGTGGTGGTCGCTGAAGGAGATCTTCAACAAGGGCCTGCTCACCCAGGACCACCGCGTCGCCCCCTGGTGCCCGCGCTGCGGCACCGGCCTCTCGGACCACGAGCTGGCCCAGGGCTACGAGACGGTCGTCGACCCTTCCGTCTACGTCCGCTTCCCGCTCACCTCCGGCCCGCTGGCCGGCGAGGCCGCGCTGCTGGTGTGGACGACGACCCCGTGGACCCTGGTGTCCAACACGGCCGTCGCGGCCCACCCCGAGGTCACGTACGTGGTCGCCACGAACGGCGAGGAGAAGCTGGTCGTCGCCCAGCCGCTGCTGGAGAAGTCCCTGGGCGAGGGCTGGGAGGCCACCGGCCAGACCTTCACGGGCAAGGAGATGGAGCGCTGGACGTACGAGCGTCCGTTCTCCCTCGTGGAGTTCCCGGCTCCGGCCCACTACGTCGTGAACGCCGAGTACGTCACGACCGAGGACGGCACCGGTCTGGTCCACCAGTCCCCCGCCTTCGGCGCCGACGACCTCGCGGTCTGCCGCGCGTACGGCCTGCCCGTCGTGAACCCGGTCCGCCCCGACGGCACCTTCGAGGAGGAGGTCCCGCTCGTCGGCGGCGTCTTCTTCAAGAAGGCGGACGAGAAGCTGACCGCCGACCTCGACGCGCGCGGCCTGCTCTTCAAGCACATCGCGTACGAGCACAGCTACCCGCACTGCTGGCGCTGCCACACGGCCCTGCTCTACTACGCGCAGCCGTCCTGGTACATCCGCACCACCGCCGTCAAGGACGCGATGCTGCGGGAGAACGAGAAGACCAACTGGTTCCCGGACTCCGTCAAGCAGGGCCGCTTCGGCGACTGGCTGAACAACAACATCGACTGGGCGCTCTCCCGCAACCGCTACTGGGGCACCCCGCTGCCGATCTGGCGCTGTGAGGAGAACCACCTCACCTGCGTCGGCTCGCGCGCCGAGCTGGGCGAGCTGTCCGGGCAGGACCTCTCCGCCCTGGACCCGCACCGCCCGTACATCGACGACGTCACCTTCACCTGCACCGCCGACGGCTGCTCGCTGGAGGCCGTCCGCGTGCCGGAGGTCATCGACGCCTGGTACGACTCGGGCTCGATGCCGTTCGCGCAGTGGGGCTACCCGCACAAGAACAAGGAGATCTTCGAGAAGCGCTACCCGGCGCAGTTCATCTCGGAGGCCATCGACCAGACGCGCGGGTGGTTCTACACCCTCATGGCGGTCGGCACCCTCGTCTTCGACCGGTCCTCCTACGAGAACGTGGTCTGCCTGGGCCACATCCTCGCCGAGGACGGCCGCAAGATGTCCAAGCACCTGGGCAACACCCTCGAACCGATCCAGCTCATGGACCAGCACGGCGCGGACGCGGTGCGGTGGTTCATGGCGGCCGGCGGCTCCCCGTGGGCGGCGCGGCGCGTGGGCCACGGCACGATCCAGGAGGTGGTCCGCAAGACCCTCCTCACGTACTGGAACACGGTCGCCTTCCAGGCGCTGTACGCCCGTACGTCGAACTGGGCCCCGTCGGCGGCCGACCCGGCGCCGGCGGACCGCACGGTCCTGGACCGCTGGCTCCTCTCGGAACTCCACACCCTCACCTCCGAGGTCACGGAGGCGATGGAGTCGTACGACACCCAGCGCGCCGGGAAGCTGCTCTCCTCGTTCGTGGACGACCTGTCCAACTGGTACGTGCGCCGCTCGCGCCGCCGCTTCTGGCAGGGCGACGCCTCGGCGCTGCGCACCCTGCACGACGTGGTCGAGACGGTGACCCGCCTCATGGCCCCGCTCACCCCCTTCATCACGGAGCGGGTCTGGCAGGACATGATCGTCCCGGTGACCCCGGACGCGCCGGAGTCGGTCCACCTGTCCACGTGGCCGACGGCGGACGCCTCGGCGATCGACCCGACCCTCTCCCAGCAGATGCTGCTGGTCCGCCGCCTGGTGGAACTGGGCCGGGCCACGCGCGCCGAGTCGGGCGTGAAGACCCGCCAGCCGCTGTCCCGGGCCCTGGTCGGCGCGGTGGGCTTCGACGCCCTGTCCCCCGAGCTCCAGGCCCAGATCACGGAGGAGCTGAACGTCTCCTCGCTGGCCTCCCTGTCGGAGGTCGGCGGCTCGCTCGTCGACACCACGGCGAAGGCGAACTTCCGGGCGCTGGGCAAGCGCTTCGGCAAGGGCGTCCAGGACGTGGCGAAGGCGGTGTCCGCGGCCGACGCGGCGGCGCTGTCCCTGGCCCTGCGCTCGGGCGAGGCCTCGGTCGAGGTGAACGGCGAGACCGTGGTCCTCACCCCCGAGGAGGTCATCATCACGGAGACCCCGCGCGAGGGCTGGTCGGTCGCGTCCGACTCCGGCGCGACGGTGGCCCTGGACCTGGAGATCACCCCGGAGCTGCGGCTCGCGGGCCTGGCGCGTGACGCGATCCGCCTGATCCAGGAGGCCCGGAAGAACTCCGGCCTCGACGTGGCGGACCGGATCGCCCTGCGCTGGTCCTCGTCGGAGCCGGAGGTCGTGACGGCCCTGACGGACCACGCGGCGCTGATCGCGGACGAGGTCCTGTCGACGGACTACGCGTCCGGCGAAGCCGACACCACGTACGGCGACCCGTTCACGGACGAGTCCCTGGGCCTGACCTTCCGCCTCCGCAAGGCGTAGTCATCGCCTCTGTGGCCCGGACCCCGCTCGGGTCCGGGCCACAGTCGTTTCTCCTCCCCGCCCCGCCCTTCCACCGTTTCCCGGGCGCTGCACGGCCCCGCTCCTCGGGAGGTGCGGGGCCGGCCCCCGCGGCGGCGGCACCGACAGCACCGACAGCACCGACAGCACCGACAGCACCGACAGCACCGACAGCACCGACAGCCGGAACGCCAACGGGCCGGGCCCGGTGCCCCCGAAGGGGAACCGGGCCCGGCCCGTGAAGCGACTGCCGACGAACGGCGCGGCGCCTAGTTGTCGTCCTCGTCGATCAGGAA
Organism: Streptomyces sp. WM6372; assembly: GCF_001279655.1. NCBI lineage: Bacteria > Bacillati > Actinomycetota > Actinomycetes > Kitasatosporales > Streptomycetaceae > Streptomyces > Streptomyces sp. WM6372. The sequence goes on from NZ_LGDB01000116.1 coordinate 87,049, forward strand.
GCCGCGCATCGGCGACGGCGCCTGCTGCATCGGCTGCGGCGCGGCCGGCCGCACCGGAGCCATCGGCTGCGTCATCGCGGGAGACATCTGCTGCTGACCACCGTACGAGGGGCCGCCCATCGGGGACGGGCCACCCATCGGCGAGGGACCGCCCATGGGCGACGGAGCGCCCATCGAGTGCCCCATCGCTCCGGCCGGAGCCATCGACGGGGTCGGCGACGGCGGCAGCGCCGGGCCGGCCGGGTTGCGCGGCGGGGCCAGGGAGTCGTCCGCCTGGGTCTCCAGCTGGCGCAGCTGCGACTCCAGGTAGGACTTCAGACGCGTACGGTACTCACGCTCGAAGCCCCGCAGGTCTTCGACCTTGCGCTCCAGCGTGGCGCGGGCGGACTCCAGGGAGCCCATCGCGACGCGGTGCTTCTCCTGGGCGTCCCGCTCCAGCGCGTCGGCCTTGGCACGGGCGTCCCGCTCCAGGCCCTCGGCACGGCTGCGCGCCTCGCCGACGATCTTGTTGGCCTCGGAGCGGGCCTCCGCGATCGCCTGGTCGGCGGTCTGCTGCGCCAGCGACAGGACGCGGGCGGCGCTGTCGCCACCGGGGCCCTGCTGCGGGAGCTGCGGCTGCTGCATCTGCTGCATCTGCTGCTGCATCGGCTGACCCATGGGCTGCATCTGCTGACCCATCGGCTGCATCTGCTGGCCCATGGGCTGCATCTGCTGGCCGAGCGGGTTCTGGCCGCCCATGGACTGCTGGCCCATGCCCTGCTGGCCCATGCCCTGCTGGCCCATCTGCTGCTGGCCACCCATGGTGTGCATGGGGCCGCCCATCGGACCGGGGCCACCCGGACCCTGCGGTCCGGGTCCACCGGGGCCGGCCGGAAGCTGCGGCTGGCCGCCCGGCAGCTGCGGCGGGCCCATCTGCGGCGGGCCCTGCTGCGCCGGCGGGCCGGATATGGCGGCGGGCACGGGGGCGCCGGGGCCTCCGGGGCCGCGCTGGTCCTGGGGCTCGGGCTTGCGCATGCCCTGCTGCTGCTGGTTCTGCGCGGCGGCACGCGTGGCGGCGGCCAGCTTGGCGCGCAGGTCCTCGTTCTCGCGCAGCAGGCGCGTCAGTTCGGACTCGACCTCGTCGAGGAAGGCATCGACCTCGTCCTCGTCATAGCCTTCTCGGAGGCGGACGGTCGTGAACTGCTTGTTCCGCACGTCCTCGGGAGTCAGCGGCATGTCTTCTTCACCTCTACGTAGTCGTCGGCAGTCGGCAAGACCGTATCGGGACTGTCCCCGCGCTCGCGGGGAAGCTCATCGTTCACACGCTTCTCGCAGCGGTGCTCACGAAACTGATGAGGATGTAAACGATGATCATCAGAACGAAGAAGGACAGGTCGAGTGCCACGCCCCCGAGACGCAACGGCGGAATGAAACGCCGGAGAAGCTTGAGCGGTGGATCGGTGACAGTGTAGGTGGCCTCAAGGACGACCACCATCGCCTTGCCGGGTGTCCATGAACGTGCGAACTGGAAGACGTAGTCCATCACCAGTCGGAAGATCAGCACGATAAGGAAGCACATCAGCACGATGTAGACCACCTGCAGTGCGACGCCCATCCCGCGCTTCCCTCTCCCCAGCTCTCGCTCTGTCCCCGGCCCCGTGTCTGACGGATCGGTCTAGCTTTGGTTGAAGAACCCGCCCTCCGCGATGCGGGCCTTGTCCTCCGCCGTGACATCGACGTTAGCAGGCGACAGCAGGAACACCTTCTGTGTCACGCGTTCAATGCTGCCGTGCAGGCCGAAGACGAGGCCGGCTGCAAAGTCGACAAGTCGCTTCGCATCCGTGTCGTCCATCTCCGTGAGGTTCATGATCACCGGAGTGCCCTCACGGAAGTGTTCCCCGATGGTACGGGCCTCGTTGTAGGTCCGGGGGTGCAGCGTCGTGATGCGGTACGGCTCCCGCTCGGAGACGACCTTGGGCATGATCACGGGGGCGTTCTTCTCCAGGTTCGAGCGTTCAGGTGTGATGGATGCCACGGGGGCAATTCGCGCAGGACGTCCGTTTTCCACCGGCAATGGGATGGGTTCCCGTTGCGCCGGAGGCTGGGCAACTCGTACCGGTTCGTCCGTTACGGGCGGTTGGTGCACGGCCTGCTGGCGCCGGCGGTCCCGCTCCGGTTCCGGCTCGGGCTCGAACTCGTCGTCGGGGTCGTACCCCGGGTTGTCGTACCGGTCGTCCTCCACGAGGCCGAGGTAGACCGCCATCTTGCGCATCGCGCCGGCCATTCTCTGAATCCTCCGCTCTGTGGTGGATCGCCCTGTCGCAGGTGTCGCTGTGTCACCAAAGTCACCAACTGCCCGCGATCCACGTGGTCTGTCCGCCCGTCAGCGGGAATGACCATATTTTCTGCTGTGGTCCGACTTTCTTCGCGACGTTACCCGAGCCGGGGTCTCGCGCCGAGTACCGCAGTGCCGACGCGTACATGTGTCGCACCGGCCGCAACGGCCTGTTCCAGGTCTGCGCTCATCCCGGCCGACACCATCGTGGCAGTCGGATGGTCCGCGCGCAGGCGGGATGACAATTCCACCAGCCGCTCGAAAGCGGCCTGTTCTCGTCCCGCGTAGGCCCCGGCCAGCGGAGCGACGGTCATCAGACCGTCGAGCCGCAGTCCCGGCGCCCCGGCCACGAGGTCCGCGAGTTCGGCCAGCTGCTCCGGGGCGGCCCCGCCCCGGGTGCCGCGCTCGCCCGACTCCGCGTCGAGGGCGATCTGTACGAGGCAGCCGAGTTCGCGCCCCGCCCCCTCCGCGGCCGCCGAGAGCGCCGTGACGAGCTTCGGCCGGTCGACGGACTGCACGACATGCGCGTATCCCGCCACGGAACGGACTTTGTTCGTCTGCAACTGGCCCACGAAGTGCCAGGTGAGCGGCAGATCCGCGCAGGCCGCGGCCTTGGGGGCGGCGTCCTGGTCACGATTCTCCGCCACATGACGGACACCCAGGTCCGCCAGCAGTCGTACGTCACTCGCGGGGTAGGTCTTGGTGACCACGATGAGCGTCACCTCGTCCCGTCCCCGCCCCGCGGCCGCGCAGGCGGACGAGATACGTTCCTCCACCCGCGCGAGGTTCTCCGCGAGCTCCGACTTACGGTCCGTCATCAGTCTTTTCCTACCGGGGGTCCGGGGGTTTCCCCCCGGGAAGACACGGTGTCCAGCCAGACATATCCGGCAAGCCGCCCGGTCACCCGGTCGCGGCGGTACGAGAAGTGGTCCCGCGACTCCAGTGTGCAGAACGCCGAGCGGTGCAGGTTCACCACCCCCGCCTCCGCGAGCTGGGCGTGCACCCCGGCGACCACGTCGACGGAGGGCGTCCCCCAGCTCGTCTCGCCGTGGGCGGCCGGTACCACCTCGGCGACCGCGGCCCGCATCTCGGCCGGCACCTCGTAACAGCGCCCGCAGATCGCCGGGCCGGTACGGGCGATGATCCGCCCGGGCTCGGCCCCGAGGGAGACCATCGCCTCCACGGCGGCCGGCACCACTCCGGCGACCAGTCCGGGCCGCCCCGCGTGGGCCGCGCCCGCGACCCCCGCGACGGGATCGGCCAGCAGGACCGGGGTGCAGTCCGCGGTGAGCACCGCGAGGGCGAGCCCCCGGCGCGCGGTCACCACCGCGTCCACCGCCGGGACGTCGGCGGCGGCGCCCCAGGGTCCGGGGACCACCGCCACGTCACGGCCGTGCACCTGGTTCATCCAGACCACCTGGTCCGGCTCGATGCCCAGGGCCCCGGCGGCGGCCGCCCGGTTGGCGAGAACGGCGGTGGGGTCGTCTCCGACCGCGCCGCCGAGATTGAGCTCCTCGTACGGAACGGCGCTCACCCCGCCCCACCGGTCGGTGAAGGCGAAGTGGGCGCCGCTCTCGTCGTACTGGTCCAGCGTCACTTCAAGAAGTCCGGGACATCCAGTTCCTCGGCCGGGCTGTCCTGGTACGGCCGGGCCGTCGGGACCTGCGGCGCGGGGGCCGCGGTCTCGATCGGAGCCGCCTCGACCGGGGCCGGGGGCTCTTCGCGCGGGGTGACCGTGCCCAGTCCGCCGAAGGCCGGGCGCGCCGGCTCGGCCGCGCGGACCGGTGCGGGAGCCGGCTCCTCGCGCTTGGTGGACGCGGCGCCGATGACGTTGTCCCGGCGGGCCGGGGGCTGTCCGCCGTCGAAGCCGGCGGCGATGACGGTGACCCGTACCTCGTCGCCGAGCGCGTCGTCGATGACGGCGCCGAAGATGATGTTCGCCTCGGGGTGGGCGGCCTCGCTGACCAGCTGCGCGGCCTCGTTGATCTCGAAGAGACCGAGGTCCGAGCCGCCGGAGATGGAGAGCAGCACGCCGCGGGCGCCGTCGATGGACGCCTCCAGCAGCGGCGAGGAGATCGCCATCTCGGCGGCGGCCACCGCGCGGTCGTCGCCGCGGGCCGAGCCGATGCCCATGAGGGCCGAGCCGGCCTCGGACATGACGGACTTGACGTCCGCGAAGTCGAGGTTGATCAGACCCGGGGTGGTGATGAGGTCGGTGATGCCCTGGACACCCGAGAGCAGGACCTGGTCGGCCGACTTGAAGGCGTCCAGGACCGAGACCTGGCGGTCCGAGATGGACAGCAGCCGGTCGTTGGGGATGACGATGAGGGTGTCGACCTCTTCGCGGAGCTCGGCGATGCCGTCCTCCGCCTGGTTCGCGCGGCGCCGGCCCTCGAAGGTGAACGGCCGGGTGACCACACCGATCGTCAGGGCGCCGAGCGAGCGCGCGATGTTGGCGACGACGGGTGCGCCGCCGGTGCCGGTGCCGCCGCCCTCGCCGGCGGTGACGAAGACCATGTCGGCCCCCTTGAGGACCTCCTCGATCTCCTCGCGGTGGTCCTCTGCCGCCTTGCGACCGACTGCCGGGTTGGCGCCGGCGCCGAGGCCCCGGGTGAGTTCACGGCCGACGTCGAGCTTGACGTCGGCGTCGCTCATCAACAGCGCCTGGGCGTCCGTGTTGATGGCGATGAACTCGACGCCCTTGAGACCGACCTCGATCATTCGGTTGATGGCATTGACACCACCGCCGCCGACACCGATGACCTTGATGACTGCGAGGTAGTTCTGCGGTGCTGCCACGTCGAAGGCCTCTCGCCTCGAGTTACGTGTCGCCGCCTCGCGGGCCTGCGTTGCGACGACTGATGCCGAAATGTGGGACGGTCCGAACGCGCCGACCCGAACCCTAACCCTGAAGTTTAGGGTTAAGTATGTGCCTGTTCCCTGGACTCTTCCGAACAGGACACTAAGTCGACAAGTAGCGCGTGTTCAACGAACACGCCGAACCTCCCGTTTTTCTTTTCACCCTATGTGATCACCCGTATCGGTGGCCAACCAGGGTGCGTCGCTGTTCGACCCGACGTCAACTCCCGGACACAGCAGGGGCCGTGGGGACGCTCACGTCAAAGTGGTCAGCCTTGGGCGCGGCTTTCAGCAGAGCGGTCAGCGCGCGTCCCTTCGCCTCGCCCTGCTCGCCGCTGCCCCAGACCACGGTCCGGCCGCGGGTCAACTCCAGTACGACCGAGTCGTACGAGCCCACCCTGACCTGCACGGTCTCCTTGGCGACCGCTTCGGGGAGGTCTCCGGCGACGCCCACGGCCTCGTGCAGCAGCCGTTCCTCGTCGAAACGGCGGCCGCTCGGCGACTGCGCCGCGGACAATTCGAGGACCGGAACGCCCGCGGGAGCTTTCGCGGCCGTGTCGAATCGCACACCCGAAGCGTCCACTTCCACGAACTTGGCGTCCTTTTTGATGAGCAGGACGGGTTTGCGCTCCGTCACTTTCAGCCCGATCCCGTGCGGCCACGCCCGCACCACATCGACCGAATCGACGCGGGGCAGCCGGCTGCGGACCCGGCCCGCGATCTCGTCCGTGTCCACGCCCACGAGGGGCGCCCCGACCGGTACGGCCGCGGCGGCCAGCACCTGCTCGGGGGTCAGCACCTGCGTTCCGCTGGTGGTCACCTTCTCGACGCGGAGCCAGGAGGAGCCGTAGAGCACCCAGCCGCCGCCCCCGGTGAGGAGGACGGCGGCGAGGAGGGCGAGCAGCACGGGGCCCCGGTGCCGCAGGCGCCGGACGAGGCGCTGGACACCGGGGCCCCGCGGGCCGGACCCCCCTGACGGCCCCGACGACCTGGGCGGCTTGGGCGGCTTGGGAGAGCCGGAGCCCTTGCCCTTCCGGGCGGACCCGGGGTTGCCGCGCTGTGCGGTCGTCGCTCCGGCCACTCCTGTGCCTCCTGCGCTAGCGGTTCCTGTGTGCGGCGATCGCCTCGTACACCATCGCGACGAGCAGGTCGTCGGCGTCGCGGCGGCCGAACTCGGCGGCGGCGCGGGACATCTCGTACAGGCGGTGCGGGTCGGCGAGCACCGGGAGGACCTGGCTGAGCACCCACTCGGGCGTCAGCTCCGCGTCGTCGACGAGCAGGCCGCCGCCGGCCTTGACCACCGGCTGGGCGTTGAGCCGCTGTTCGCCGTTGCCGATCGGCAGCGGGACGTACGCGGCCGGCAGCCCGACGGCGGAGAGTTCGGCGACGGTCATCGCGCCCGCGCGGCACAGCATCATGTCGGCGGCGGCGTACGCGAGATCCATCCGGTCCACGTACGGTACCGGCACATACGGCGGCATCCCGGGCATGTTGTCGACACGCGGCAGTTCGTTCTTCGGGCCGACCGCGTGCAGGATCTGGATCCCGGAGCGCTGGAGGGTCGGAGCGACCTGCTGGATGGTCTCGTTGAGGCGGCGGGCGCCCTGCGAGCCGCCGGAGACCAGCAGGGTCGGCAGGTTGGGGTCCAGGCCGAAGGCGGCGCGCGCCTCCGGGCGGACCGCGGCCCGGTCCAGGGTGGAGATGCTGCGGCGCAGCGGGATGCCCACGTAGCGGGCGCCGCGCAGCTTGCTGTCGGGGGTGGAGACCGCGACGGCGTGCGCGTAGCGGGAGCCGATCTTATTGGCCAGTCCCGGACGGGCGTTGGCCTCGTGGACGATGATCGGCACCCCGAGCCGCTTGGCGGCGAGGTAGCCGGGCAGGGCCACGTAGCCGCCGAAGCCGACGACGCAGTCGGCCTTGGTGCGCTCCAGGATCTCCTCGGCGGCCTTGATCGTCCCGCGCAGCCGTCCGGGGACGGTGATGAGCTCGGGAGTGGGTTTGCGGGGCAGCGGGACGGCCGGGATCAGCCCCAGCTCATAGCCGCGCTCGGGCACGAGGCGGGTTTCGAGCCCGCGCTCCGTGCCGAGGGCGGTGATGCCCACGGAAGGGTCCTGCCTGCGCAGGGCGTCCGCGAGGGCGAGCGCCGGCTCGATGTGGCCGGCGGTCCCCCCACCGGCGAGTACGACATGCACCGAAATTCACCGCTCTCCGGACGGACGCCTCTTGACGCTCCGTCTCATCGACTTCCATCTCTGCCCGGTCCGCTTCCAGCCGGTCTTCGGCTGGCGCATCGCGAGCGCCGCGCGCGCCGCCGGCTCCTCCCGCGCGAAGGCGATGAGCAGTCCGACCGCGAACATCGTCGGCAGCAGCGCGGACCCTCCGTACGAGAACAGCGGGAGCGGGACTCCGGCGATCGGCAGCAGACCGAGCACCGCACCGATGTTGATCACGGCCTGCGCCGTGATCCAGGTGGTCACGCCTCCCGCGGCATACCGTACGAAGGAGTCCTCCGTGCGTCCGGCCACGCGGATACCCGCATAGCCTAGAGCCGCGAACAGGGCGAGTACCGACAGCGTCCCCGCCAGACCCAGTTCCTCCCCTGTGATGGCAAAGATGAAGTCGGTGTGGGCTTCGGGCAGTTGCCCCCATTTTTCCACACTGGCACCCAAACCGGAACCGAACCATCCGCCGGATGCGAGGGCGTAGATCCCGTGCACGGCCTGCCAGCACAAGTCGTTCCGGCCCGGATCCGTCGCGCCGAGGCAGGCGAGCCGGTCCATCCGGTGCGGGCTGGTCTTGATCAGCAGTGCGACGATCACACCCGCGAAGGCGAGCACCGCCACGAACATCCGCGTCGGGGCTCCGGCCAGCCACAGCAGGCCGAACAGGATCGCCCCGAGGATCATCGCGGTGCCCATGTCCCCGCCCAGCATGATCAGCCCGAGCAGCAGGAACGCCACCGGGACCAGCGGCACCAACAGGTGCTTCCACTGGCTCAGCAGCTCCTTCTCGCCCTTGCGGGCCAGCAGGTCGGCGCCCCAGAGGATCAGTGCCAGCTTGCCGAACTCACTGGGCTGGAGCATGAACGGACCACCAAGGGAGATCCAATTCTGGTTGCCGTTGATCGCCACCCCTATCCCGGGGACCTGGACCAGGACCATCAGGAACAGGGTTCCCGCGAGCACGGGGTACGACAGAGCCCGGTGCAGTTTGACCGGCATCCGGGAGGCGACCAGCAGCAGCACCGTGCCGATCAGGGCGGCCAGGAACTGCTTCTTGAAGAAGTACGCGTCGCCCAGCCCCAGCTGGAGCGCTTTGATCATCGAGGCCGAGTAGACCATGACCAGGCCGAGCACGGTGATGAGCAGCGAGCTGCCGAAGATCAGGTAATACGCGGTGAGGGGCCGGTCCCAGGCCTTGCGCAACTGCCGCTGCGTACGCCGCAGCCGCTCCAGGGGCCCGCGCCCGCCGGGCGGCCGCACGCTCCCCGCCGGGCGCCTGCGGCCCTGGGCCTTGACCGTCCGGGCGGACTTGGCGCCGTTCACGGACTTGGCGGGCTTCACGGCGGACGGCCGCCGCCCCGGCAGCACTTGCTTGGCCGGCATGTGTGACCTTCCCCTCCACTCGTACGAGGCGAGCAGCCGGTCGGGGAGTACTCGCCGACCTGAGAGCGGGCCGGCCGGACCTACGCGTCCTCGGCGGCCAGCTCGCGCACCGCGTCCGCGAATGCGTCCCCGCGCTTGTTGTAGTTCGCGAACATGTCCATCGAGGCACAGGCCGGGGCCAGCAGAACCGTGTCGCCGGGCTCTGCGAGCCGGGCCGCTTCCCGGACCGCTGCGAGCATCGCCCCAGTGTCGGTCCGGTCGAGGTCGACGACCGGGACCTCGGGGGCGTGTCGCGCCAGCGCCTCGGCGATCAGCGCCCGGTCGGCGCCGATCAGCACCACGGCGCGCAGCCGCTTCTGGGACTTCTGCACGAGCTCGTCGAAGGTCGCGCCCTTGGCGAGGCCTCCGGCGATCCACACGATGGGCTCGAAGGCCGCCAGGGAGGCCTCGGCGGCGTGCGTGTTGGTGGCCTTGGAGTCGTCGATGTACGTGACCCCCGCGACCTCGTCCACGTGCGCGACGCGGTGCGCGTCGGGGCGGAAGTCGCGCAGCCCGTCGCGGACCGCGCGCGGCGCGACGCCGAAGGCGCGGGCCAGGGCCGCCGCGGCGAGCGCGTTGGCGATGTTGTGCGGGGCCGGCGGGTTGACGTCCCCCACCTCGGCGAGTTCCTGGGCGTTCTTCTGCCGGTTCTCGACGAAGGCGCGGTCGACGAGGATGCCGTCGACGACGCCGAGCATGGAGGGGCCGGGGGCGCCGAGGGTGAAGCCGATCGCCCGGCAGCCCTCCTCGACGTCGGCGTTCTCGACGAGCTTCTCGGTGGCCGGGTCGGCGACGTTGTAGACGCAGGCGACCGTGTTGCCCTCGTAGATCCGGCCCTTGTCGGCGGCGTACGCCTCCATCGAGCCGTGCCAGTCGAGGTGGTCGGGGGCCAGGTTGAGCACGGCCGCCGAGTGGGCGCGCAGCGAGGGCGCCCAGTGGAGCTGGTAGCTGGAGAGCTCGACGGCGAGGACGTCGTACGCCTCCTCGCCGAGGACCACGTCGATGATCGGGGTGCCGATGTTGCCGACGGCCGCGGTCTTCAGGCCCGCCGCCTTCAGGATCGACGCGAGCATCTGCGTGGTGGTGGTCTTGCCGTTGGTGCCGGTGATCGCCAGCCACTCGGCGGGCCCGGCCGGGGCCCGCCCGGCGTCGGCGTCCCCGCCGGTGTCCTCCGCCGCGGCGGCCCGGCGGGCGGCGCGCAGTTCCACGCCGGCCCCGCGCAGCCGCCAGGCGATCTCGACGTCGCCGACGACGTCGACGCCCGCCTCGGCGGCGGCCCGGAAGAGCGGGCTCTCGGGCTGCCAGCCGGGCGAGGTGACGACCAGTTCGGTGCCCTCGGGCAGGGCTTCCCCGGCCCGGGCCCCGTCGGGCAGGTGCCCCAGGCGGACCTCGATGCCCAGCTCGGCGAGTTCGGCGGCCTTCGCGCGGTGCGCGTCGCCGTCGCCGTTGTCGACGACGGTCACCGTCGCGCCGAGTCCGGCCAGCGCCCGGGCGGCGCTGATGCCGCTGATGCCGAGGCCGGCCACGGTGATCCGGCCCGGCAGACCGTACCGGCCCAGGGGATCGGGGCCGAGCAGGCCGGCCAGGTCGGTGGTGCTCACTTGTCGGCTGCCCATCCCGCGTAGAAGAGTCCGAGACCCACGATCACGCACATGCCCTGGATGATCCAGAACCGGACCACCACCAGGACCTCGGACCACCCCTTCAGTTCGAAGTGGTGCTGGAGCGGGGCCATCCGGAAGACGCGCTTCCCGGTGAGCTTGAAGGAGCCGACCTGGATGACCACCGACATGGTGATGAGGACGAAGAGGCCGCCGAGGAGGGCGATCAGGAACTCCGTGCGGGAGCAGATCGCGAGACCGGCGAGGGCGCCGCCGAGGGCCAGCGAGCCGGTGTCACCCATGAAGATCTTGGCGGGCGAGGTGTTCCACCACAGGAAGCCGAAGCAGGCGCCCATGAGCGCGGAGGCGACGATCGCGAGGTCCAGCGGATCTCGTACCTCGAAGCAGGCGTTGGGGTTCGTCAGGGTCTGCGCGTTGGCGCACGACTCCTGGAACTGCCAGACGCCGATGAACGTGTACGCGCCGAAGACCATCACCGCGGCGCCGGTGGCCAGGCCGTCCAGACCGTCCGTCAGGTTCACGCCGTTGGACATCGCCAGGATCATGAACAGCGCCCAGACCACGAACAGCACCGGGCCGATCGACCAGCCGAAGTCCGTGACGAACGACAGCTTGGTGGAGGCCGGGGCGTTGCCGCGGGCGTCCTTGAACTGCAGCGCGAGCACGGCGAAGGCGATGCCGACGATCAGCTGGCCGGCCATCTTGGCCTTGGCCCGCAGACCGAGCGAGCGGCGCTTGACGATCTTGATGTAGTCGTCGAGGTAGCCGACGAGGCCCATGCCGGACATCAGGAAGAGCACCAGCACGCCGGAGAACGTGGCCGGGCTGCCCGTGATCACCTTCGTCAGGGCGTACGCGATGATCGTCGCCAGGATGAAGGAGATGCCGCCCATGGTGGGCGTGCCCTTCTTCCCGGCGTGGCCGCGCGGGCCGTCGTCGCGGATGAACTGGCCGTAACCCTTCCGGGCCAGCAGCTTGATCAGCAGCGGGGTGCCGATCACGGTCAGGAACATGCCGATGACACCGGCGAAGAGGATCTGCCTCATCGGTCGGCGACCTCGCCCTCGCCGGCCAGCAGAGCCAGAGCGACCCGCTCCAGGCCTACCGACCTGGAAGCCTTCACCAGCACGACGTCACCCGGGCGCAGTTCACTGCGCAACAGGTCGATCGCCGCCTGCGCGTCGGACACGACCACCGACTCCTCACCCCACGAACCCTCGTTATATGCGCCCAGTTGCAGCCAGGACGCTTCCCTGCCCCCGACTGCGACGAGCTTGCTCACGTTGAGCCGGACGGCAAGCCGTCCCACCGCGTCGTGCTCGGCCAACGATGCGTCCCCGAGCTCGGCCATGGGACCGAGCACCGCCCACGTACGTCCCCCGTCGGCCCTGGCCGCGCCGCCCATCGCGGCAAGCGCGCGCAGAGCGGCCCGCATGGACTCGGGATTCGCGTTGTAGGCGTCGTTGACGATCGTCACGCCGTCCGCCCGCTCGGTGACCTCCATCCGCCACCGGGACAAGGTGCCCGCTCCGGAGAGCGCGGTGGCGATCTCCGAGGTGGACATGCCCAGTACATGGGCGACGGCGGCCGCGGCGAGCGCGTTCGACACGTGGTGCTCACCGTACAGGCGCAAGGTCACTTCGCCGCACCCGGTGGGTGTGTGGAGTGTGAAGGAGGGCTGTCCTGCCGGTGTCATACGGACTTCCGAGGCCCGTACGTCGGCGTCGTCGGCCTCGCCGAACAGCACGGTACGGGCCTTCGTCCGGGCGGACATCGCGCGCACCAGCGGATCGTCGGCGTTGAGGACCGCGACTCCGCCGTCGGCTTCGGCCGGCAGGGCCTCGACGAGCTCGCCCTTGGCCCGGGCGATCTGCTCGCGGCCGCCGAACTCGCCGATGTGGGCGGTCCCGACGTTGAGGACGAGTCCGATGCGCGGCGGGGTCAGGCCGGTGAGGTAGTCGATGTGCCCGATGCCGCGGGCGCCCATCTCCAGCACCAGGTGCCGGGTTTCCTCCGTGGCGCGCAGCGCGGTGAGCGGCAGGCCGATCTCGTTGTTGAGGGAGCCGGGGGTCCACACGGTGGGCGCGTGGGCCTGGAGCACCTGGGCGATGAGGTCCTTGGTGGAGGTCTTGCCGGCGGAGCCGGTCAGGGCCACCACGTCGGTGCCGAGTCGCTCGACGACGGCCCGGGCGAGGGCGCCGAGGGCCTTCTCGACGTCGGCGACGACGATCGCGGGTACGCCGACGGGCCGGGCGGCGAGGACGGCCGCGGCTCCGGAGGCGACCGCGCGCTCGGCGTAGTCGTGGCCGTCGACGTGTTCGCCGGCGAACGCGGCGAACAGGCTGCCGGCCTCCACCTGGCGGGAGTCGATGACCACGGGCCCGGTGATCCGCACGGACGGATCCGGTATGTCGTGGGGCCGCCCGCCGGTGATGTCGGCGATCTCGGCGAGGGAGAGGGCGATCACTGGTTCACCTCGGCCTGTCGGACGTCGTTGCCTTGCGGGTGCTGCTGGTTCTGCCGGAGTTCGATCGCGGCCCGGAGCACCGCGCGGTCGTCGAAGGGCCGTACGACGCCTGCCGTGTCCTGGCCCTGCTCGTGGCCCTTGCCCGCCACCAGCACGGTGTCCCCGGCCTCGGCGCGCGCGACGGCGGCGGCGATGGCCGCGGCCCGGTCGGCGTCGACGAGGACGGTGCCGCGCTCTTCGGCGGGTACGGAGACGGCGCCCTCGAACATCGCGGCGAGGATCGCGAGGGGGTCCTCGGAGCGCGGGTTGTCGGAGGTCAGCACTGCGGTGTCGGCGAACCGGGCGGCCGCGGCGCCCATCGGGGCGCGCTTGGTGGTGTCGCGGTCGCCGCCGCAGCCGAGCACGATGTGCAGCTTGCCGGTGGTGACTTCGCGCAGTGCGCGGAGCACCGATTCGACGGCGTCCGTCTTGTGCGCGTAGTCGACGACGGCGAGGTACGGCTGGCCCGCGTCCACCCGCTCCAGCCGGCCGGGGACCCCGGGGACCGCGGCGACGCCGTCGGCGGCGGTCTGCGGGTCGAGGCCGGCGGCGGCGAGCGTGACGATCGCGGCGACGGTGTTGGCGACGTTGAACGGGCCGGGCAGCGGGGCCGTGGCCCGTACGCGCTGCCCCTGCGGCCCGACCACGGTCAGCGTGGAGTCCATGTGCCCGTACACGACGTCCTCGGCGCGCCAGTCCGCGGCCGCGTCGCCCCCGGCGGAGAAGGTCACCACCGGGATGGCGGCCTCCTTGGCGAGGCGGCGGCCGTACTCGTCGTCGATGTTGACCACTCCGAGGCGGGCGCGGCGCTCGGTGAAGAGCTGCGCCTTGGCCTGGAAGTAGTCCTCCATGTCCGAGTGGAACTCCATGTGTTCCGGGCTCAGGTTGTTGAAGACGGCGACGTCGAAGACGCATCCGTCGACCCGGCCGAGCACCAGGGCGTGGCTGGAGACCTCCATGGCGACGGCCTCGACCCCTCGTTCGCGCATGACCGCGAACAGAGCCTGGAGGTCGGTGGCCTCGGGGGTGGTGCGCTCCGACTTGATGCGCTCGTCGCCGATGCGCATCTCGACGGTGCCGACCAGCCCGGTGGAGCGTCCGGCGCCGCGCAGACCGCCCTCGACGAGGTACGCCGTGGTGGTCTTGCCGGAGGTGCCGGTGATGCCGATCTGGAGCAGGCCCTCGCCGGGGCGGCCGTAGATCGTGGCGGCGAGCTCGCCCATCCGGCCGCGCGGATCGGCGACGGCCAGGACCGGCAGGCCGGTCGCGGCCGCGCGTTCGGCGCCCGTCGGGTCGGTCAGGACGGCCGCGGCGCCGAGGGCGGCCGCCTGGGCGGCGAAGTCGGCGCCGTGCAGCTTGGCGCCGGGCAGGGCCGCGTACAGGTCGCCGGGGCGCACGGCACGGGAGTCGTGCGTGATCCCGGTGATCTGCGGGGGCTCCGCCGCGGCGGCCGCGGCGGGGGCTTCGATGCCCAGCAGGGTGGCCAGCTCGCCCAGGGGTGTCGGGCGGGCGGCCTGGGGCCGGGGCGCTCCCGGCGGCGTCGCCGGGGCGTCTTTCTGGGCGGTTCTGGGCTGATCAGCGTGGGACACGGCGGTGAGCGTACCGGGCGCGGCGGGCCGCTCGCGAAGTGAGGGCCCGGCCGCGTGGCCGGCGCCCGACGGGTTCCCGGGTTTCGGGGTGATCGTTGTCACTGATGGTGCCTCACGGATTTCTGGCGGGCCGGCCGGCCCGCCGGGTCACTGGCCGGGCTGCCGGCTGGGCTGTGCGGAGGGCGCTGCGGGGGGCTGGGGGG